>CALJKZ010000534.1 GCA_937983085.1 uncultured Gemmatimonadales bacterium | reverse complement strand
ACGCGACGATCGCACCGTCGTCGCTCCACGCGATCGCCCCACGCCGCCGAAACGAGCCGAAGTTCGAAAGCGGCACGATGTCCCGCGCCACCTCGAGCCCGGCGGGAACCTCGGCGAGCTTGACGTCACCGGCAGCGACGACCGAAGCAAGCACGCCCACCAGGATGAGCCCCCGCATGATGCGGCCGACTATAGCCCCCGCCGCGCGGTGAGGGGGTGCGGGGGCAGGACGGATTCGCTGGAGCCCGCCGCGGCGACGATGCCATCGCGCAGCAGCATGTCCGCTAGAGTCCGCCACGCGCATTGTGGCCCGCCACTTGAACCGCGCTCGCGAGCTCTCTCCACGCGACTGGCTCCGCCCCGAGCCGCTCCAGGCCCGCCAAACCGATTGTTTCCTGCGTTCCGAGTGTATCGTCGAGCACTCTTGTGGGCAGCACATAGAAGCGCCACTGGGATACGTCTAGCGGATCGACCGCCGCTCTCTCTCGCGTCGCGAGAAGAGCGAAGACGTAAACATCGGCCTGTCGTTTCGCTTCGCCCGCGCCAGTGTTCGCATCAGCGTCCAGCCTCTGGGAGGGCCGAATACCGAAGATGATCCTCGACGGCCTCGCCTGAGCCCAACTCTGCACATAGGCCGCCGACTTTACCTCGATGCGGATCCCCTCCTCGGTCGTCAGATCGTGGGCTGCCCACTCCTCTCGGAGGCCCTTCGCGATGCCTAGCGCGATAGCCACCAAGAACTCGGCCACGATGCCCCGAGTCGCGTTGCTGAGCAGGTCCGAGCACGACCACTGCCAAAAGGCAAACACGTCTGCCCCAACACGCTGCCCCGCGTCGTGAAAGGGCTCGGCGCCTGTGAGTCGCGTCGGTCGGGTGCCGTCACGGTCTCCCATGGTCGCCTACCGGATCTTGCCGCCTCCCTTCCGCACCTCGACCTCGGTCCGGAACATGTGCGCCGCGATCTTCCCGAAGGTGATCGCTTCCAGCCTGCGGGATGTTTCCACTTCGGCGCTCAACAAGTCCCGAAACAGTCCCTGCAGGTTGCCTTTAAAGGAAGCCGCGGCGACGCCAAAGTCGAGTCCGTCGTTGTGGGTGAAAAACCGGCCGGGCATGGCGAGCTCCCTTCCTACAACAATGCCGTACCTGAGGTACGGATAGACCTGTTTGTGCTTTCTTGCCTTCGCCGAGTAAGTGAGGACATCATGTGTTGTCAACGAAAGCTTGAACTCCATCACAACCCGGGGGATCAGCACCCCTTTCGCGACCTCCTCGAAGACGGCAAGGTCCGTTTGGAACGCCGACTGCCCGCGCTTCGGGTGCTGTGGATCGACCGTCAGACTAAGCGTGTTGTCGACGGTGACCTGGTAGAGGAGGGCTGCACCTCGGACGATCGAGAGTGGGTGACCGAGGACCTCCTTGGCTGCGGCCAGCGCGGGCTCGACGTAGTCGTCTTCTTTCATGGTCGAACTATTGGGCCGAATGGGGGCGCCCGTTGCAAGGCCGCCATCCGCTTGGCTAGTCCTTCCGCCTCAGGGCCTCTTGAAGCAGGCTTCACGCGAGCAGCCCAGCTATGTGGTCAACGATTCCATCCAGCGCACCGTCACCAAGGACCCTGATCGCTCCGAGCGCGATGTAGCCCGCCAGCACGCACTCCCTGAAAGTCACGTCAGCACGCAGCCGGGCCTCTTCCTCTGTCTCTGCTTCGCTGCGCGAGCGTAGCCGCTCGATGCGCACCGCTTCGGACACCTCGAGGAGGACCAGCAGATCCGGCCGCGGGACGTCCTGAGGCCATTCCTCGAACCTCGCTGCGCGGCCACTGCACGCAGCACCGAACGCGAGGGTGCTCGCCACCGACCTGTCCACCACGACTGCCCGGCCGGCGGCTTGGTGCTGTCTCGCCTCCCCGGCGGTGAGGCGGTTAGCGTGCACGTACCACGCGCGCCTGGCGGCTTCGGGGCTCGCGTCCGCCACCGCTCGCTCCTCCGCAAGCCCGCCAGGGGGGTTCTTGAGAAGCACGGCTCCGAGTCTAGCGGCCAGGACTCGTGCCACCGTGCTCTTTCCCGAGCCGTCGAGGCCCTCGATGGCGATCAGGTAGGGCCGATTGCCATCGGGCACGGCCCCCGGGTCATACTCTCCTCCCCGGTTGACGAAGCGCTCGGGGCTGTAGCCTCCAACCTCCTTGAAAGCCGGCATCATGCCCACTTCGGGGACGGGCCTGCTCACGACGTATCTTCCGTCGCGACGCTGGAAGAAGCGCCCGAATGAATCGATCATCGCGTAGGAACCGTCCATCAATTCGTTCGACTCCGGAATGACCCTGATCCCCTCGCGCGAAAGGGGCAGGAGTCGCTGCACGTACGCATCGAAGAGTGCGTCGGAGCAAACGAGGTCTACGGCTTGGTCGTACTCCGCCGCCACCGGCCGCATCTGAAGCCGCTCCACGCGAGTCGGCCGGCACCGTCGGATGTAGTCGGCTGGGTTCTCGTGTGCATTCAGGGCCGTCACGGTCATGTTCAGGCCGAGCGCAACTCGTCGGCTGGCGGGGCGTCGCGCGTTCCACTCGTGCAGAAGGTGTGCGACACGCTCGACGTGCGCCACGTGCCCACTTGCAAGTCCGCGCCTGCGTCGGCCCAGCAGGGACGACGTGGTCTCCGAATCGGAGTCGACGGAGAGGGTGAGCCAGCGCAGCCACGGGAGATGTCGAGCAAGCCACGCCGCATCGATGTGACGGCCGTGCGTCACGAGGGACGTAACGAGGCCGATGGCGCAGGCGTCCATGAGCATACCGAGAAGCTCAGGATGGAGGGTGGGCTCCCCACCCGCGAATCGAACTCGCCTACCACCAAGCGCCTTGAACTCGCGCATGATCTTGGCCGCGGCGGCGCGAGAGAGTCTGGGCTCCGCCTTGTGCAGTCCGGGGTTCCGGAAGCAGAAAGCACACTCGTAGTCGCACGCCCCGATGATGTGCAGGTTCAGCGTGGGCGGAACGACCCTGCCCGACGGCTGCGCCCCGTGCTCGATGCCCCGCGTCACGGGAGCACCTCGTTGGACCGCCGGCCGCACTCGGCCGGTACAGAGAGAAGTTTCGCAAACATTGTTTCGGCTCCTTGTGGAGTTCAGGACCCTCGCTCGCGCGAGGGCCACCTGGGAAGCGTTTGCGGCGGCCCACAGTGGGCAGGGGAGCCATGAGGGCTCCAACACCGCCAAGACGGTCGTTCTACTTGTCAATCTCGTCGAACGTCGTCTGGCGGACCTCCTGCTGACGGGTTCGACGGGCGTTTTCGATGTCCGGCTCGACACCCACCGTGTGCAGGTGGGCCTGCCGGAGCCACCAGAGCGCGGCGAAGATCAGCCGCCGCGGCGAGGTTCGCTTCGAGATTCGTGACCCCTTGGTCATCGCGCCGTAGGCCGCTCTTGCGGCCTCCCGGACCCCTTCGTCCGGATCGTGCTTCATCGACCAGTGAAGGACATGGTGGCCCCGGCTTCCGGGGTTCGATCGGAGCTCTTGGATCGCGCGGATGTAGCACGTACGCCACGCCGCATCCGGCTCGACCATGTCTTCGCCGCGAACGGACCCGGCCTGAGGTGCCACGTCGCCCCGCTCCTTCGTGCGGAGCCTGTCGAGGCAGAACCGCGCGAACTTCTCGCGAACAGCGACGAGTTCCGGGTCGTCCTTCTGCTCGCGGCGCGCGAAGACGTGCATAAGCCCCATGAACTCATGGCCGGTCCACGACCAACGCGGCGGGGCGACCGGCTTGCCGTCCTCGGGGACCAGGGAGAGGTCCTCACCCACCACTCGGGTCCTCAGGGCCCGCAGGATAAGGAGGAGCGTCTTGAGGGCGGGCCAGACTCCTCGAAGCCGGGCCAACAAGCGAACCGCGTCCGCATGCAGGATCGCGAAGTCCGCGTCACTCTCGTCGGGATCACTCGTGGCCACTGCAGCCTGCCGCCGAAAGCGACCCAGCGCATCGCGGACGCTCTTCGCCGCCTTGCGCCGGTCCTCGTCGGTGATCAGCTCCGGTGCTTCGGTCTCGATCTGGAGGACAGTGCTCCAATAGGCTCCCAGATACAGCAGGTCGTCGGTGCGCAGCTCGAGCCCGCGCTCGAGGAACCGGACGACATGCAGCAGCGCAGGAACGAGCCCGGTCGTATCGGTGCGCCTCAAGAACCCGAACTCCCGGCGGACGGCCATGAGAATTCCGAGGGCACGTGGGCCGACCTCATCCGCTGGGCTCTCCTCGAGTAAGACACACGACCTCTCGATCGCGGTCGCTCCGATCAGGCGCACCCAGAACGTGAGGCTGGACGGCAGGCCGAGGCTTGACTCCTGCCCCCACCGCGTCTGTCCGAGTTGTTCGCCATTGATCGCCTTCTCAGGGACGACGAGTCCAGCCGTCAATAACTCCTTCAACGCGGTCTTGCTGTCGTCCGGATCGTCTGCGGGGCCCGGAAGACCGTAGTACGCATCGTTCCAAGCGCGCACGAGAATCGGCGTCCAGTCCTCACGACGCCACTTCTTGCGCCAGATCGGGATCAAGTAGCGGAGCAGCCGAGCATACAGCTCACCCCCGGGCTGGTCGTGGAGACCGATCACCGAGCGTGCCCTGGCGCGTATCCACTCCCGCGGCAGGGTCAACAGGATCCGCAGCAGGGCGACGTCTTCATCCTTCCCGAACCTTTCGAAGGTGACCTCGACCCCGTGGCGAACCTCCTCGACTTGATCGAGTATCCGATCCGGAGCAACGGGCACATCCGACTCTCCCAACGCCAGGATCGCATCCGCCAACCACTCGCGGTGCCGATCCGGCACGCCCTTCAGCTCCGCAACGGTGCACTCGCGTACAGACGGGTCGTCTTTCGGCTCGATCGGGCGAAACGCCATCGAATCTCCTCCTACCCGGCCTGCGCGGCACGGGAGTCAGACATGTGAACTTGCCTGGGCCGCGAGCCGGTCATGTCGACCGAAGGTGCGGCCTACGCACGATTCTCCGTAGGCCTGAGGTGGTGTCAAGCCGGATCTTGTGGCCGGCCCACTTGGGGGGCTTCGTTGGGGGATGGCCTGCCTCGACCAAACGCCCGCCTGCGCTCCTAAGGGTGGCGCTCGTAGGAGAGGTCGCCGGCCGCCCACGCCAATCCTACGCAATCAGCGTTCTCCCCTCACGTCCTCGCAGTACGCCAACCAACGCCGAACGCTTCGACCCTACTGTTTGGCCTGTTGGTTCTCTCGCCATAAGGAGTACCCCACGCCGCTTCCGCTGTTCTCCGGGTCTAGCCGGTCGGGACTTCTGCCGGTAGGGGCGGGAAGCCTGTTCCGGTCCGGCGTGCCTTCCCGTAGAGTGGACCTTCTAGGCGGGGGGAGCGCCGAGGACCGGTAGTCCCCGGCGAACGGGAAAGCGGTTCATGGCGAAGCTCGAAGACCTGACGACCGGTACGACGATCCGCGGGATCCTCCCCGACGCCGCCGTCACGGTCGTGAGCGTGCAGTGGTACGGCTCGGGGGCGCTGGAGCTTACTTACAAGACGCCCACGGGCGAAGTGGCAAACGAGCTGCTCTATCGGCACGACGAGCCGCGTCTCGAGGTCGTCGCCGAAGGCCGTCCCTGGAGCTTCGACGCCGAGGGGGGCTTGTTCCGGCTCGTGTCCGAGGCCCAGCGCATCCGGCTTGCTCATCTCTTCGACCCCGTCCTCGCCGTTCACACGTCGCTGGTGGAGCCCCTCCCCCACCAGATCACGGCCGTCTACGAGGCCATGCTGCCCCGGCAACCCCTCCGCTTCCTTCTTGCCGACGATCCCGGCGCCGGCAAGACGATCATGGCGGGTCTGCTCATCAAGGAGCTAATCGCGCGAGGCGACCTTAAGCGATGCCTTGTCGTCTGCCCCGGGAGCCTCGTTGAGCAGTGGCAGGACGAGCTGCACCGCCGCTTCCACCTTCCCTTCGAGATCCTCACCAACGACAAACTGGAGGCCGCCCGGACGGGTAACTGGTTCCTGGAGAACGACCTCGCCATCGGCCGCCTGGACAAGCTCGCCCGCGACGAGGAGGTGCAGGCCAAGCTGTCCGTGCCGGAGGCCGGATGGGACCTCGTGATCTGCGACGAGGCCCACAAGATGTCCGCGACCTTCTTCAGCGGCGAGGTCAAGTTCACGAAACGCTATCGGCTGGGGCAGCTCGTGTCGCAGCACACGCGGCACTTCCTCCTCATGACCGCCACGCCCCACAACGGCAAGGAGGAGGACTTCCAGCTCTTCATGGCCCTCCTAGACGGCGACCGGTTCGAGGGTCGGTTCCGAGACGGCGTGCATGCGGCGGACGTGTCCGACCTGATGCGGCGCATGGTGAAGGAGTCGCTGCTCAAGTTTGACGGGAAGCCGCTCTTTCCCGAGCGCATCGCCTACACGGTCCCCTACCGGCTGACGGACCCCGAGGCGGCCCTCTACAAGGACGTCACCGAGTACGTCCGTGAGGAATTCAACCGGGCCGAAGCGCTTCAGAACGACAAGCGCGCCGGTACGGTTGGCTTCGCTCTGACGATCCTCCAGCGGCGACTCGCGTCTTCCCCTGAGGCGATCTACCAGTCCCTGCGCCGCAGGAGGGAGCGTTTGGAGCGGCGCCGACGCGAGCTGGAGTTGCTCCAGCGCGGAGCCGTGGCGACGGCACTCGCCACCTCGGGGCCGACGCTCGACCAGGAGGACGTGGACGATCTCGAGGAGGCTCCCGACTACGAGGTGGAGCAGACCGAAGAGGAGGTCCTCGACCAGGCGACGGCGGCGCGCACCATCGAGGAGCTGAGGGCTGAGATTGCGACGTTGTCCCGCCTGGAGGGCATGGCTCAGCAGATCCGGCGCACCGGCGAGGACGCCAAGTGGCGGCAGCTTGCCCAGTTGCTCGCGGAGATCTTCACTCCTGCGGGACTCGTGGACCGCGTGAGGGAGCCGGACGCCCCACGCGGCACGGGCGACATCCCCGGCCCTTCCCCCTCCCCGCGCCAGAAGCTCGTCCTCTTCACGGAGCACCGCGACACGCTCAGCTACCTTGAGACCCGTATCTCCACCCTCCTTGGCCGCGACGGCGCCCTCGTCTCCATCCACGGAGGCATGGGTCGCGACGAACGCCGCAAAGCTCAGGAGGCATTCCTCCACGACCCGGAGGTGCAGGTGCTCGCGGCCACCGACGCCGCGGGCGAGGGCATCAACCTCCAGCGCGCCCACCTGATGGTCAACTATGACCTCCCGTGGAACCCAAACCGTCTCGAGCAACGCTTCGGCCGCATCCACCGCATCGGCCAGACGGAGGTCTGCCACCTCTGGAACCTCGTCGCCGAGGAAACGCGCGAGGGCGATGTCTACCGCCGCCTGCTGGAGAAGCTGGAGGAGGCCCGCCGTGCTCTCGGAGGGCAAGTCTTCGACGTGCTCGGAAAGCTCCAGTTTCAAGGGCGCCCACTCCGGGAGTTGCTCATCGAGGCGATCCGCTACGGGGAGCGACCCGACGTCCGCGCCCGGCTCACACAAGCCGTCGAACAGGCCGTGGACCGGACCGGGCTTACACACCTGATCGAGGAGCGGGCCCTCGCGCGAGACGCGATGGATGCCAGCCGCGTGCAACGCGTCCGGGAGGACATGGAGCGTGCAGAGGCGCGACGCCTCCAGCCCCATTACATAGAGTCCTTCTTCCTCGAGGCCTTCAAGCGGCTCGGGGGGTCGGCGAAGCAGCGCGAACCGCGCCGTTACGAGGTTACGCATGTCCCTGCCCCGGTACGCAACCGGGATCGCCTCATCGGCACCGGCGCGCCCGTCCAGACCCGCTACGAGCGTATCGCATTCGAGAAGGACCTGATCGCGCCGCAGGGCCAGCCCCTTGCTGCCTTCGTCTGCCCGGGACACGCCCTGCTGGACGCCGCACTCGACCTCACGCTGGAGCGCCATCGCGATCTACTTCGTCGCGGAACGGTTCTCGTGGACGAACGGGACCTCGGCACAAAGCCGCGCCTGCTCTTCTATCTCGACCACGCCATCCAAGACGGAAGCACGACCCGGAGCGGCTCCCGCCGCACGATCTCCAAGCGCATGCTGTACGTGGAGATCGACGCCGACGGAGTCGCCCGGCACATCCACTACGCCCCGTACCTCGACTACCGCCCCCTTCGACCGGACGAGCCGGCCGTGGCCGACATCCTCGCCCGCGCGGAGTGCCGCTGGATCACGCGCGACCTCGAGAGGAAGGCTCAGGAGCACGCCATCGCCCACGTCGTCCCCGAACACATGGTCGAGGTCCGCGGCAGGAGGCTGGAGTGGATCCAGAAGACCCGGGCGGCGGTGAAGGACCGCCTCACCAAGGAGATCACCTATTGGGACCACCGCGCCGAGCAGCTCAAGCTCCAGGAGCAGGCCGGCAAGAACACGCGGCTCAACTCGCAGGAGGCGCGACGGCGTGCGGACGACTTGCAGGCCCGGCTGGAGAAACGCCTTGCCGATCTGGACCGCGAGGCGCAGCTCTCCGCGCTGCCTCCCGTCGTGCTCGGCGGCCTCGTGGTTGTGCCGGCGGGTCTCCTGGCGGCCATGCAGGGCAAGCCGGCGGCCGCGAACACGAAGGACACCCAGGCCTCCGCCGCACATGCTCGGGCGATCGTCATGGAGATGGAGCGCCAGCTCGGATTCGAGCCGGTCGATCGCGAGCACGAGAAACTCGGCTATGACATCGAGAGCCGGATCCCCGGGACCGGGAGGCTCCGTTTTGTGGAGGTGAAAGGCCGCATCTCCGGTGCCCCGACCATCACCGTCACGAAGAACGAGATCCTCTACTCCCTCAACCGCCCCGACGACTACATCCTCGCCATTGTCGAGTTCCTCGACGACGACAATCACCGCCTCCACTACGTGCGAAGCCCGTTCCAGCGCGAGCCCGATTTCGGTGTCACCAGCGTCAACTACGACCTTGGCGAGTTGCTGGCACGAGCGGAGACACCGCGGTGAGCCCTCCTCCGTTCTTCGACAGAATAAGGACGGCCGCGTCCCGCCGATGGGACCAACTCGAGCAGGACCCCGAACTGGCCGCGCCTTGGCACCAACTCTTCAAGCAGGTCCAAAGCCCGAGGCACGTCGTATCGGAGCTGCTCCAGAATGCTGACGACGCGGGAGCCACGGAGGCTTCTGTAACAATCGACGATAGCGAGTTCGTGTTCTCGCATGACGGCGGCGACTTTACGGAGGCCAACTTCGCATCACTTTGTCGCTTCGGCTACTCGGACAAGAGGGCGCTCCATACGATCGGCTTCCGCGGAGTTGGATTCAAGAGCACGTTCAGCCTGGGCGACGAAGTGCGGCTCCTCACGCCCACGCTATCTGTCGCATTCCATCGCGGTCGCTTCACTGAGCCCGTCTGGATCGGTCCACAACACCCAAGGCAAGGGACGCAGATCAGGGTGCGGATCACCGATCAGTACCGCCTGACGGAAGCGGAGGACAATCTTCAACAGTGGCTCGATAACCCGGAGTCCCTGCTCTTCTTCCGACAGCTCCGCTGCCTCCGCGTCCGCGATCAGGAACTGCGCTGGGTAGAGCAAGCTCCTGGCCCCATCCCGGGCAGCGCGTGGATGACACCATCCACCTACCCAGACGAGCGCTACCTGCTCCTGCGCTCTGCCGAAGAGGAGTTTCCGGAAGACGCCGTGCGCGAGATACACAGCGAACGCGGAGTAGCCGTTGACGACACGGTCGGCCTTCCTCCGTGTCGCGTGGAGATAGTTCTCGGGGTGGAAGGACGTCTGTTTGTCGTCCTTCCCACTGGCGTAGAGACTGCGCTCCCTTTCGCCTCAAACGCGCCCTTCGTTCAGGACCCCGCGCGCATGCGCATCAAGGAGCCGGCCATCTCCCCCACCAACCGCTGGCTCCTAGAGCGGGTCGGCAGGCTTGCGGGGAGCGCGCTGCTTGCGTGGCTGCATCGCGTCGATCTAGGCCCTGAGCAGCGAGCGCGTGCATACGAGCTGCTCCCCGATCTTGACCGGGCTGGCCGGTCCCTGGAAGAGCGCTGCGCAACGATTGTCGGAGAAGCAATGGAGCGGGTCCTCGACGGCCATCGATGCGTCTTGGCCCAGAGCAGTGAACTGATGCCATCGTCCAAATGCCACGCTGTAGATTCCGCCCTCCTGGACGTCTGGTCCTTGTCGCAGGTTCAATCGTCCTTCCTGCCGCCCGAAGGCGCCGTACTCTCTCAGAGCATCTCCCGTCGGAGCACTCGAAGACTCATTGCGTGGGGCCTCGCGCGTGAGCTGCCGAAGGCCTCCGTCCTGGACGTTCTTGCCTCGAAGCATCTGCCACAGCCCGACACATGGCGCCAGCTCCTCATCCTCTGGGGATATGTCTCGCCGGAGGTTACAGATCGCTACTCGTATCCCTCCCGCAAGGGGGTGCGCATCGTTCCTGTTCAGGGCAAGGACGTTCTGTGCGCCGCCGACGACGTCGTGCGCCTCAGCGACAAGAGGCTGCTTCACTCGGAGCAGGACTGGAGGTTTGTCGCGCAGTATCTCTCCGTCCTAAGCCAAGAGTGGGCTCGGTACGTCGCGGAGCAGCGCCGCGTCGCAAGTGAGCACAACGACCGCACCCTTGGCTCGCTAGTGGACGCCGCACATCGCGTCCTGTCAGAGTTTGATCTCGCCGATGCGAGTGACGTTGGACGCGTGATCGGCATCGTTGCGCAGCACGTTTTCGCAGCAACATGCGAACTTGCCGACTGCGTGCGGCTTGCCCACATAGCGGCCGCGATCGACGCTCCCGCGGGCGACTCGTTCAGGTTCGTGACCCGCGACGGACGCTTGCGAACGGGAGACGACACGCTGCTCGTGGACCTCGATGGCGATCTCGACATGTTCGTGTCGGAGGATTGGTACCAGAAGCACGTGCTCCACTCGGCATACAGCGACGCATTCGCGAGCTGCACAAAGGAGGCGTGGGCACGCTGGGTGACGTCGGGGCGCACTAGCCTGCATACCTTCGTTCCGCTTCTGGAGGACCAGAAGTACGTAGGTGGAAGGGAGCGCATCAGCGCTCTTCTCAGGAGTCGCATGTACGACGGTCCAATCGAGTTTCACTATAGGGGGAGTCAATTCGTCTTCCGAGACTGGGACTATGAGGCGGTCCATTGGCAGCTGTGGGAGGCCTTGGCCCGTGCGGACCCGTCGTTCTGGGGGCGCCTGATGGCCCGCATTCTGCGTCAGCCCGAGAGCTACTGGTCGCCCGGGTCTTCGGCTAGTGCGATCCAGGTAGCCAAGAACGGGCACCGCCGCGTCATAGTGCGCGACAACGTACTCCCGGCATGGATCACCACACTACGCGAAGTTCCCTGCCTGCAGGATACGTGGGGTGCCTTCCAGAAGCCATCAGAGCTGCTGCGCCGCACGCCGGATACAGAGGCACTGCTGGGAATCGAGCCGTTTGTTCGTGCGGAACTCGACATCGAGGCGACACGCCCACTGCTCGTGATGCTCGGAGTCAGGGCACACGTATCTGGGCCAGAACCCCTGCTCGAGCGGCTTCGCGTGTTGTCTCGCGCGGGAAGCGTGCCTTTCTCCGAACTCGAGCGCTGGTTTGGACGCCTTGATCAGATGCTGACCCGCTGCTCAACTGAAGACATCGAAGAGGTCAAGCACGTCTTTGCGCAGGAGCCTCTTGTTCCGACCGCCACCATGGAGTGGGCTCGTACAGAGGAAGTCTTCCTGGCCGCAGACGAGGACGACGTGCCTGGGGCCGCCATCGTACACCCGGCGCTGCGGCACATGGCCCTCTGGCTACGCATAGGTGTTCCCGAGCGTCCGACCACAGAGCTTGCGATCGCGTGGCTCCGAGGTATGCCCTGCGCGCAGCAGCTTGCCGCGGATCAATTGCGCCGAATCCGCGCGCTTCTGGCGCGGCATCCTGCGCGCATCTGGCAGGAGTGCGGCCGTTGGTTGAACCTGGACGGCCACTGGGTTGACACGGAAGACCTTGAGTATGCGCTGAGCATGCAGTCTCTCGCGCCGTCCAAGCACCTTTTTCCGGCGATCCGCCAGCGCGTGGCCGACCTGACCAAACTCTCGGCTGAGACATGTTGCACCCCTCCCTTCTCAGACTTGCCGAGTCTCCTGTCAGCCATTGAGGACCGCCTGACCGAGGGCATCCAGTGTCTGGCTGAACCGGAGACTCGGCCTTGGCTGGGCGCGTTGGCGAAGGGCCTAATGCGTGTGTCCCTCGGATCCCAAGAGGATACCTCTCGCATTCGCACGCTAGCTCACAGACTCTGGGACACACAGTGGCAGGTGGTAGCTGACCTTGAAATCGTGCCCTACATCGATGGGACGCCGGCGGGAATCGGCCGCCGCGTGCCTGCCCTGTGGCGCGAGACACTCCTCTACGTGGAGGGTCGGTCTGAGGCCCGGCTGGCGCGAGCGGTCGCCAACGAGATTGGACGCGCTTTCGATTCGCCGGAGATTCTCGACGCGATCAAGATGTGCGTTGGCCGGACCGAGGAATTCATCGCAGAGTACCTTGAAGAGAATCTCACTCTTGTAGACGCTGACGCCGTGAAGCATGCGCTGCCCAGCAGTGGAGAAACCGATTCGCGCGAGTTACAGCCAGTGCCCCCTGTACCCCCAGCCGAGGCTGGCGACCCGGCGTCTACCTCTTCAACTGTGCCCGTCACAGGCGAGGAACTGCCGCCCAACACCAGCACCCTAGATCCTCCCCTTGATGATGGCCAGAATGTACCTCAAGAGACACCGGCTCGCCGCAGTGTCCACTCCAAGCCACCTAGGCCCAGCATAGTCGAGCGATTTGCCAAGGCACATGGATACGCGAAGGACGGTCATGACCGATTTCACCGACCGGACGGCGCACTGCTTCAGCAAGTCCCTAACAGCATGTTCCCCTGGGAGGAGCGTTCGCCTGGAGGCGACTTGATGCGCTGCTACCTCGCAAGAGAGCACTGCGTTCAGGCAGAACCTCTCAAGGTTGAAGCCGACGCGTGGGCCCTGCTCGAGAGGTCGCCGGGAACACACGCACTACTCCTCGAGGGTCCCTCCGGCGAGCCTGTTGCACTGACAGGGTATCTTCTCCGAAAGCTCGTAAACAGCAACCAGCTCACCGTTCATCCGGCTATGTTCCGGCTCGTCTACCATGCAGATACGTAGTCAGCGACGAAAGCTCATTGAAGTCGCCCTGCCGCTCGACGCGATCAACGCCGCATCGGCACGGGAGAAGTCCATCCGTCACGGACATCCCTCGACGCTCCACCTCTGGTGGGCGCGACGCCCTCTCGCTGCTGCGCGGGCGGTGATCTTCTCGCAGATGGCGGACGACCCCTCGACCTACGTAGACGCGCTGCTCTCCGATCCCACGCTTAGGACTGCGGCGCAGCGGGAGCTCAGAAAGCGGATGGGCGAGCGGGCAGCCAAGCAAGACCTTTCTGGCGAAACGTCAACCGAGCCCGAGCCGACGATCGAGGAGGTTGCGGCCGATATAGAGCGCAGGCGACTCTTCGCCATCATCGAGGATCTAGTGAAGTGGGAGAACACATGCAATGAGACTGTGCTCCAGAGGGCTCGGGAAGAACTATGGCAGAGCTGGCGGCGCGCTTGCGCAGAGAACGCGGATCACCCTAGAGCGAAGGAGCTCTTTGACCGCCACAAGCTTCCGGCGTTTCACGATCCCTTCGCTGGTGGTGGCGGGCTACCTCTCGAGGCGCAGCGCCTCGGCCTCGAGGCTCATGCCTGCGACCTTAACCCCGTGGCGGTGCTCATCAACAAAGCCATGATCGAGATCCCACACCGCTTCGCTGGTAGACAGCCGGTCAACCCTGAAGCTCGCAGGAGGCGAGACCTCGTCGCGGCGGAGTTGAGCGGGGCCCGTGGGTTGGCCGACGATGTTCGCTACTACGGGAAATGGATACGAGACGAGGCAGAGAGGCGGCTCGGCCACCTATACCCGAAGGTCGAGGTTACTGAGGAGATGACTAAGGAACGACCAGACCTCACGAAGTACTTAGGTCAGCACCTCACCGTGATTGCTTGGCTCTGGGCGCGTACGGTCAGGAGTCCCAACCCTGCCTTCGCCGAGGTGGACGTGCCGCTCGCTTCGACCTTCATGCTCTCGACAAAGAGAGGCAAGGAGGCCTACGTCGAGCCGATCCTCGACGGCGATCGCTACCGCTTCCTAGTGAAGGTGGGCAAGCCCACGGATCCGAAGGCAGCGAGGGCCGGGACCAAGCTTGGACGCGGGGCGAACTTCAGCTGCCTCATGTCCGGGACGCCGATGGACGGTAAGTACATCATGGCCGAGGGAAGTGCAGGTCGAATGGGTACACGGCTTCTGGCAATCGTAGTAGAAGGCGACCGTGGCCGTGTCTATCTCACGCCAACACCTGAACAGGAGGCTATACCAGGGACGGCCACGCCTCAGTGGCGTCCCGACGTGGAGTTCTTCCAGCAGGCACTGGGGTTCCGCGTCGGCAACTACGGAATGACCAGGTGGAGCGACCTCTACACGAATCGTCAACTCTTGGCATTGTCAGTGCTGTCCGATCTGGTTCAAACGGTTGGCGATCGCGTGCGTCGCGATGCGCTTGACTCCGGACCCGGTTTCGATGATGACACACCGTTGGATGCCGGTGGCACCGGCGCAATGGCCTACGCCCAAGCAGTCACGACAAGTCTCTCCTTGTGCGTGAGTCGACAGGCGAACCGAAGTTCTACTCTCAACATCTGGGATCAGAAAGGAGAGAACGTACAGCAAGTCTTCGGAATGCAGATACTCCGCATGACATGGGATTTCGTGGAGGGAAACCCGTTTAGCGACTCCACCGGGAACTTTTCCGGCCAAGTCGGCTACTTTGCAAAGGTACTCGAATACTCATGCTCGGCGTCTGCTCCTGGATTCGCCCGGCAGCAGGACGCGCAGCGACAATCAGACAGCAGCGGCAGGGTAGTATCAACTGATCCTCCGTACTACGACAACGTTGGTTATGCTGACTTGTCGGACTTCTTCTACGTCTGGCTTCGACGCTCGCTCGGAGGGACATACCCCGAACTGCTCGCCACCGTCGTAGTGCCGAAGGACGAAGAACTTGTCGCGACACCTGATCGTCACGGGGGCAAAGGGAAAGCAGAGAGGTTTTTCCTCGAAGGAATGAAGGAGGCGATGCGCCGCTTGGCAGAGCAAGCGCATCCTGCTTTCCCGGTCACCATCTACTATGCGTTCAAGCAATCGGAAGCAGAAAGTGCAGGCAGCACAATCCGCACTGGGTGGGAGACATTCTTGGATGCGGTGCTTAGCGCCGGATTCGCCGTGAGCGGCACATGGCCAGTCCGCACTGAGTACACTGGTAACCTCAAGTCGAAGCGAAGTGCGCTTGCTTCCAGCATCGTTCTTGTTTGCCGTTCAGGCGTCAAGGACGCGCCCACGGCATCGCGCCGCGAGTTCCTAGGGGCACTCAAGGAACAGTTGCCGAGGGCGCTCGGTCATCTTCAGCGGTCTAACATCGCGCCGGTAGATCTGGCCCAAGCCGCTATCGGTCCCGGGATGGCCGTCTATACGCGCTACTCGAAGGTACTGGAGAGTGATGGCTCGCAACTCCGTGTGCGAACGGCCCTGGCACTCATCAACCAGGTCCTCGACGAGACGCTGGCTGAGCAGGAGGGTGACTTCGACGCCGACACGCGGTGGGCGCTGGCGTGGTTTGAGCAATCGGGTTTCGACGAGGGCGAGTACGGTGTTGCGGAGACGCTCTCCAAAGCCAAGAACACAAGCGTCTCCGGCCTCGTCGGGGCCGGCATCCTAATGTCGAAGGCCGGGAAGGTGCGGCTTCTCGCCCCGGCGGAGCTCCCCGAGGACTGGGACCCTAAACATGACTCACGCCTCACGGTGTGGGAGATGGTCCACCATCTGATCCAAGCGCTCGAGGCAGGCGGCGAGGCTGCTGCCAGTGAATTGGCCGCGAAGCTCGGCGCGACGGCGGACGCTGCTCGTGAGCTGGCCTACCGCCTCTACTCACTCTGCGAGCGCAAGAAGCGCGCGAACCTCGCCCTGTCGTACAACGCGCTAGTCCAGAGCTGGCCTGAGATCACGCGGCTTGCGCAGGAGGCCGGAAAGCCGAGGGTCGATGCGCCCAAGCTGCCCGGGATGGAGTGACGCATGGCCATCAGCAATCGCGACCGAGTCGGGAAGGCTCTCGATCTCCTGCGCCTGGGGCTCGGTCCCTTCGTCGAGCGGGAGTTCAAGAGCCTCCACAAGGCAAAGGCGCTCGAAGAGGCCTGCGAGTTCATCGGTGAGGATCGCTTGATGGCAAAGCGCCCGATTCCGGAGTGGGACGCTGCCGCTCTCCTCAAGCTCATGTGGACGTCGTGGAATGCCGTGTTTCGGCGCATCCTCGGCCCCGCGGAACGCACATACGTCAACGAGTTGCGCGGCATCCGAAACCGCTGGGCTCACCAAGACCCGTTCTCAAGCGACGACACGTACCGCGCCTTGGACTCCACGGCGCGCATGCTCGCCGCGGTCTCCGCCCCGCAGGCCGAGGAAGTCGAGAAGATGAAGATGGAGCTCTTGCGGCTTCGCTTCGACGAGCAGGTCCGCAGCGAGAAGCGCAAGAGTGCGGGAACCGCGATCGAGAGCAGGGCCGCGGAGGTCCTTCGGCCGTGGCGGGAGGTCGCGACCCCCCATCGGGACGTCGCCAGCGGGCGCTACCAGCAGGCGGAGTTCGCCGCCGACTTGTGGCAGGTGCACCTCGGAGAGGGATCCGACGAGTACCGCCATCCCACGGAGTTCTTCCGCCGCACCTTTCTGACCGAGAGCCTCAGACGCCTGCTTGTGGGCGCCGTGCAGCGGATCAACGGAACAGGCGGCGATCCTGTAGTGCAGCTCCAAACGAACTTCGGGGGCGGCAAGACCCACTCCATGTTGGCGCTGTACCACCTGTTCTCCGGTGTCCCCCCGAAGGACCTGCCCGGAGTGGACGCTGTTCTTGGCGAGGCCGACGTGAAGGCACTCCCCAAGGTGAATCCCGTTGTCCTGGTCGGCAACAAGCTCTCCCCGGGCAATCCCTCGGACAAACCTGACGGAACCGTCGTTCGAACCCTTTGGGGCGAACTCGCATGGCAGCTCGGCGGGAAGAAGGCCTTCGACAAGCTCAGGGCCGACGACGAGAAGGCGACCAGCCCCGGGGACGTCCTACGTTCCCTCTTCAAGGAGTACGGTCCCTGCCTCATCCTGATCGACGAGTGGGTCGCATACGCGCGGCAGCTCCACGACCAGAGCGACCTTCCGGGGGGGTCCTTCGAGACGCAGTTCTCTTTCGCGCAGGCCCTGACTGAGTCCGCCAAGCTCGCGCAGAACTGCCTCTTGGTCATCAGCCTGCCGGCCTCGGACACGCAGGGATCGCCGCATACGAAGGCCGACGACGCGGAGGTCGGGGGCGTGCGCGGGCGCGAAGCCCTAGAGCGGCTGCGCAATGTCATAGGTCGCCTCGAATCCTCCTGGCGCCCGGCGAGTGCCGAAGAAGGCTTCGAGATTGTGCGACGCCGACTCTTCGAGCCGCTCACGGACCCGGCCCGCTTCAAGGACCGCGACGTCACGGCACGTTCCTTCGCGGAGCTCTACGCGTCGCAGCACCAGGAGTTCCCTCTTGAGTGCAAGGACTCCGACTACGAGCGACGGATCAAGGCCGCTTACCCGATCCACCCCGAGGTCTTCGACAGGCTCTACACCGACTGGTCGACGCTGCTGAAGTTCCAGCGCACGCGCGGCGTCCTCCGTCTCATGGCCGCGGTCATTCACAGCCTCTGGGAGAAGGGCGACCGCAATCCCCTGATCCTCCCGTCCATGATCCCCATGGACGACCCGCGGGTGCAGTGGGAGCTGACACGGTACCTGTCCGACAACTGGACGCCGATCATCGAGAAGGACGTGGACGGGCCGAACTCGCTCCCGCTCCGGCTCGACTCCGAGGTGCCCAACCTTGGGAAATACGCGGCATGCCGCCGCGTGGCGAGAACGATCTACCTGGGATCGGCACCCACGGTCGCGGCAGCCCACGCAGGGATCGAGGACAGGCGCGTGAAGCTCGGCTGCGTCATGCCCGGCGAGTCCCCTGCGGTCTTCGGGGACGCCTTGCGGCGCCTCGCCGGGGCGGCCACCTACCTCTTCCAAGACGGGCCGCGCTACTGGTACTCGACGCAGCCGACGGTTACGAAGGTGGCGGAGGACCGCGCCGCTCGGCTCCTTCGTGACCCGGACAAGGTCGTCGTCGAGCTCGACCGTCGCTTGCGCGCCGACCTAAAGCGAACCGGCGACTTCCCGCGCATCCACCCGTTGCCCCGCTCGGGCAGCGACGTGCCGGATGATCTTGAAGCGCGGCTTGTTGTCTTGGCGCCCGAGCACCCCTACAGCAAGGAGCCCGGCAACGCGGCGGAGACCGCCGCGAAAACGATTCTCGAATCCCGCGGCTCCGGTCCTCGGCTGTTCCAGAACACCTTGGTGTTTCTTGCCGTCGACAACGCCCGCCTCCAGGACCTCGACGAAGCGGCGCGTCGATACCTCGCGTGGGAATCGATTCTCGAGGACAAGGAGTCCTTGGACCTGTCTCCTCATCAGGTGAAGCAGGCCCAGACGCAGCGCGATGCCGCAGACAGCGCGGTGACCGCACGGCTTCCCGAGGCCTATCAGTGGCTTCTGGTGCCCGTGCAGCAAGCCGCGCAGTCGGCCGTCGAATGGCAAGCCCTCCGCCTCTCGGGACAGGACGCGCTGGCGGTTCGCGCGAGCAAGAAGCTGCGCGGCGACGAGCTGCTCGTAACGGCACTGGCCGGAACGCGTCTGCGCATGGAGCTGGACCGCGTTCCCCTGTGGCGAGGCAACCACGTACCGATCAAGCAGCTCATCGAGGACTTCGGTCGCTACCTCTACTTGCCACGGCTCCAAGGGCCCCACGTGCTGCTCGGTGCGATCAGCGACGGGCTGGGATTGCTGACCTGGGCTACGGAGACCTTCGCCCATGCCGACAGCTACGACGCGGACGCCAAGCGATACCGCGGCCTGCGCGGGGGCCAGGAGGTGAGCAGTCTGTCCGCCGAGCACTCCGGCCTCATCGTGCGTCCCGAAGTCGCCCAGGAGCAGCTGGCGCGGGAGCAGGTCTCCGTACCGGGAGGGGATGGCCCTGGGTCTGGGGCAACCGCGGGCGCGGCCACCGCCGGCACTGGGAACCAGCGCAGCACCGGAGAAGGCAAGGTCGCGACGAAAGGCCCGCGCCGGTATCACGGCAGCGTCGAGCTGAACCCTACGCGCCTCGGGGGTGACGCGGGCCGCATCGGCGACGAGATCGTGTCGCACCTCGCCGGCCTATTGAAGTCTAGAGTCCGTGTAACGCTCGAGATCGAAGCCGACATCCCCGAAGGCACCCCGGACAACGTAGTCCGGATCGTCACCGAGAACTCGCGAACGCTGAAGTTCAAGGAGCACGGCTTCGAGGAGGCCTAGCCTCGTGCATTGTCGCGTATCAGACACGCACCTTGTCAACATGATGCGTAGTGGAGGCGCTGCATGACGTTTGTGAGGCCGGCCCACGCGAACTGGCGCCAAGTCATACCAGGGTCTCGCTGGTACAAGGCGGACCTCCACACTCACACGCTTGACGATCATCCCGGTGGGCGCTTGAAGCTGCCGCACGATGTCAGCGGCGCTCCGCAGCAGCCGGACACCATCAGCCACTACGCACGGCGCTTCCTCCAAGGAGCCATTCGCGCCGGAGTGCAAGTACTGGGCCTAACACCACACGCCGTGCGCTTGGGTGCTACACCCGACACAAGCGCTGTGTGGCATATCGTCGACGCATGGAGCAGCGAGCGCGACGACGACGGCGTACCGTTCCACGACAAGATCTTCGCGGTTTTTCCCGGTTTCGAGCCCAACGTGCATGATGGGCGCACCGGCGTGCATCTTGCTTTCCTCTTCGACCCCGAGATTGGTCGTGACCGCTACCTTGCTCTCTTCGACGCCATCATGGATGGCCGCGCCCCATGGAAAGGTAACGCGCTCCAACTCACGTCGCGAAGCGCTGAGGACATACTTCGAACGATCGATGAGCGGCAAAGGGAGACTCGTACCAACGATGCGTGGGATTACTTGGTCTTTGCGCCGCACTTCCGGAGTGACCACGGCCTCCTTCACGAGGTGCACAGTCAGGTCCTCGAGGTCTTCCCGTGCCATCGCCTTGCTGCCTACGAGCTAGGAGATGACACGCTGCCGACAGACTTCCGTCCGACTGAGAAGCCAGGCAAATTCCTACTCCCTTTCATGGAGAAGCACCGCCAGGCCTTCTTCCACGCAAGCGACGCGTACGCGATCCCAATGGCCTCGCGTTCAAAGGAGAACGAGATTGGCTATCGCGTTACATGGTTGAAGCTCGCATCCCCACGTATTGAAGCTCTTCGACAGGCGCTGATCGCGCAGGACTCACGCCTACGAATCGGCTACACGCGCGACAACACTGGTGTCCTCAGGCCGCTCCCCGACCCTCCTGACCCTCTGCATTGCGCGAGACCTTGGCTCCGTCGCCTCGTCGTCAGGGGAGAGGCGGCGTTTTTCGGGGGAACGACCGAGAGCGGCCCTCAAGAAACAGCCGTGAGCTTCAGTCCTGATCTCACGTGCATCATCGGCGGAAGTATGACCGGGAAGTCTACCCTGCTGGATGGCCTGCGCGTCTTCACGGGCGCCGAGATGCCCTCCAATGAAAGGCTTCGTGCTGACGTTGTTGCCCGTGGCTCCGATCTCTTTCTCGCTGGCCGCCCTCACGTCACCATCGATACACCGGGTCGAACTGCTGGAACCTTGCAGGAGCGCTGGCCAGCGCTTTTCTTCGGTCAGAATGAACTACAGCGCCTCGCACGCGAGCCGGGCAAGATGCAGGAGATCCTCGCGCGCCTTGTTCCGGCAGAGCGGGAGGCGATCCTCGACCGTGATGAACAGCTAAGCGCTTTAGATGCTGATCTGCGTCGAAGAGCGCAAGAAATCGGTGGGCTGCTAGACAGGCGTTCAGAAACCGAGCAGCAGCTGATTACCGCCACCAAGGCCCAAGAGGCGCTTCAGGCCTTCGAGCAGGCAGGGTTGGCAGTGATGCAGGGCACGGAGGACCTTCTTGGCCACGCCACCCGCCTGGCGGAGCAGGCCACAACCCTCCACTCTACGCTCAAGGAGATCGCGGCCACACGTGAATCCGGCGAAGCGTTGCGCACGCTGGACGCCGAGGCTCGCGAGTGTTTGTCCCGAACGGGAGCAAGGGTCTCGGTGCCAGAGCTGGCAGGCCTTCGAGTGCAGATCGAGGCAAGCCTAGAACATGCCCTGCGCACAGCTGAGCAATGGGCAACGGCGACCACACGACTTGAGCAGCTCCTCCAGACTGCTACGCAGTCAGATCGCACTGAGGTCGAGCGTAGGCTTGCGCAACTTGGCTACGGCGCGGAACAGCTGGCCGAGTTCAAGTCGCTCAGCGAGAAGGCCGGCCCGCTAGCCGCCCACAAGACAGCACTTGCGGAGATCAATGCTGAGATCCAACGCGAAGGGACCGTATTCGCAGCTGAACTCGAGAGGCGTGAAACGCTTGTGCGTGAGCAACGCGCGTCATTTGATCGCGTTGCGGAGGAGGTACGCCGGCAGTTTGGCGACCGCATACGCGTTCGTCGTGTCGATTGCGGACACTCGGAGCGTCTTGAAGCATTTCTCCACTCCTTCCGCCAGAAGGGCATTACGCAGTGGTGGAACGGGGTCCCCAAAGGGCGCCGACCGTCCCCCGCGCAGCTCTACGAGCACCTAGAGAAAGGTTCACTCGACGCTCTTGACGTCTCTCCGACGGTCGCAGAGCGCTTCGGGGACGTCTTTACTGCGGCGAAACGCAATGAGTTGCGGGCCCTGCGCAGTCCTGACCACTACATTCTCGAGTTGCGCGTTGGCGATGGAGACTACCGGGCAGCAGACAAGCTCTCGGGAGGGAAGCGCGTGAGCCTGCTGCTTTCCCTGCTTCTGGAGGCGCACGATGAGCGCCCTCTTGTCATAGACCAACCGGAGGATGAACTGGACAACCGGTTCCTGTGGGAGACTGTCCTACCCGCACTGCGTCGCCTGAAGGGCCGTCGTCAGGTCATCATCGCCACACATAGCGCGGACATTGTCGTGAATGGCGATGCGGACCTCGTGGTCCAGCTTGAGGCGGAGGCGCAGCACGGCCGTGTAGCCCTTGCGGGAGCCATCGAAGATCCCGCAGTGCGCAAGGCTATCATCGAGACTGTAGATGGTGGCGAACGTGCCTTTGAGCTGCGAAAGGCCAAATACGGGTTCTGACGCCACTCTACTCCTGCGGTCGCTTGTCAGCAGCGTAGTTCCGCCACGGAGACCACATCGTTTCGGTTGCGCGCGTGATCTGCGCCTCAAGCTCAGCTTGGCGCTCCCTTTCTTCGATCCCCGTCCTGGTCGGGACTGACGCACTCTGGCGACAGCGCCGGCAAGAGTGGACATACCCGCGGTAGCCAGCGATGGCGTAGTCGGAAGCCGCGCCGCCCGCCCTCGGCGCCCTGCAGGGCGCCGAGGGCGGAGACCACGGAGAATTCGAACGCAAGGAGATCAGCTCAGGAGACCAACCGGAAGTACACCACTTGACGAGACGCCACTTCCCAGAACAGCCACCCCACAGCTGAAAGACCTCACTTGAGCGGCCCGCCCTATCCCGGGTGGCCTCGCTTGCCAGCACCGACGTGCTAGCGGCAAGGGTCCTTGCGGCGGTTGCCCTCGGCATCGGCAAGGACCGCGCCCCTATCACACGTCGCTCTTCTGACTCGCTCCACCGGGGGTCAACTGTCTGAGGTTCAAGAGCACATACGTCAGGAGTGGCCCCAACAAAGCGACGATGGTTGACCCGTCCAAGACGCGGGCGACTCCCAGCCAAATCAGGGTGCCAGCTCCGAAGAACAGCACTCCAAGGTGAACGAGGAGCGACCACCACGTTGTCCGGCTCTGCCGGTCGCAGTGTTTGCCCCACTCGTCAATGCCACGATCGAGCAGTTCAGGGAGTCGGTCCATCGTCGCGCGCCAGCTCTCGATCCGCCGGTGGTCCCGCAGCAGTTCCAGAAACCGTAGCTTCTGTTCCTGCGGAAGGTCCTTGGTCTCACCATCGCTAAACAAGCGCGCGAGGTCCACGAACGAGGGCTCGGGAGGAGCTACTCCGGGCGGGGTGCGCCCATTTGCTGCCTTCTTCTTTGCCGCCATAGTCGATTCTCTCCATAGAACACCGTACAGGGCGGCACCCACATGATTTCCGACGAGTAGGAGACACCATGAAGCTTGCTATCACCCATTCCAAGAAGGTCGGCGGAGCCGAGGACTACTCCTCCGAGGGCTTCTCCGCGACCATCGGGGTCGAGGTCTCCGACGACCAGGCGCAGGACGCCTCGGCCGTCCAGGCTTGGCTGAAGGAGCTGTACGACCAGGCCAAGCAGGCGGTCGAGCAGCAGATCGCCACGGTCCCCCGACGGAACGGCGGTAGTGGCGGGCACGCGGCCAGCGGCATCTTCGGCAGGCCAGCAACCACGCCCACCACCGGACACGGTCCCTCGCGTCCTCCGAACGGCGGAGGCCAGACCGCGAGCCCGAAGCAGATCAGCTATCTCGTCTCCCTCGGGGCGAGGAACCGAATAACCTTCGCCGACCTCCAGCGCATGGCGCAAGAGCGGTTCCAGGTCGTTGACCTCTACCAGCTCGACAAGCAGGCGGCCAGCCAGCTCATCGACGAGCTGAAGCCGAACGGGGCGGGACGCGTGTAGCGCTACCGTGCATTCTTCTTACGACCGTGGTCCTCGCGGTGGAGAACGATCATCCCGCAGATCATTGCGGTCCCGAGTGCTAGCTCTAGGCGCGGTGCCCGTTCCTCAAGTGGTTGCAGGATGTCAGGGTGTTCGTGTAGATAATCCAATACTTGACCGGGCGTCTCGAAGTAGAGTCGATTCTCGTCCAAAGGATCTCGAATCTTCAGAAAGCGAGTCACTGCGTTGTCTAGCAGAACACGCAGGGCCATGCGGTTGATGGCTGCCGGCAGCTCGGGTCCGAGGTTGTACGCTCCACGGACGTCCTTCCAGTGATCGCGTAGCCTGAACGAAGCCGATGAGTGCGCAACGTTGTTCCTGAGTCTCCTCAGGCAGTTGATAGCGTTTCCGAGACGTACTGATATCAGCCCCACCAGAACGGCTACATCAGTCCTTGCAGAAAGCGTACTAAGTGGGCCCGGATAGGTCAGGAGACTCCGACGCTTGTGCTGTAACACGCCTGAAGGAGCCACCTTCTGGTAGAGGCGTTCAAGGTGTACATCTACGTGGGTCGCGCAAACGAGCACAGTTCCGCGATCAGACTCGTTGAGCAGGTCCGAGATCGAATCGAAAATCGCCTTGACCTCCGGATGCTGCAAGAAGTGCGGATCAGGTTCAGACTGGCTCATGTCATTTCCCTTACGGCAGCAAGGCAAGACACCGCGGACTACTCCGTGGGCCAAGGTACCGCCCTTTTCCTTGATCGTGACAAAGCGCCCGAGATCTAGCCGAGAGGTTCGGATCCAAGGTGGTGTTCCCTAGGACACCAAGCTGCGAACCGCGGCAAGGAGCGTCCTGCGCAGCAGCTCGTATCATCTCCCGTGCGCCACGCAGAAAGCCAACCCTCAGCGCTTTCGAGCTACCTATACCACAGTGCACCGGGCCAACCCGGTCATCGACGTGCCTAGAGATGGGTGCAGTCCCGCGCCTAGCGCAATAGGCGAGCTCGGATCGTCGCGTAGGCACCCTGCGTGGATGCGAACCGCTTCTGTAGCTCGGCGCGGATCTTGGAGAGCAGATCCAGAAGGAGCGGTGCAGATGCCGTCAGAACACGAACGCGCATGGCCCGGTAGGACGGGTTGCAATGTTCGACTGCTATGGCCTTGAGGTCTTCCATCGCGGTGTGTGTTGCTTGGCCGGTCTCAATGTCCATTCGCATCAAGTACGCCATGATCAGGCCCGCGTAGGTATTGAGATTCTCGGCCACACCATCCACTCTCTTGGGACCCGTAGCCATGGCAATCTCCAGGGTGTGGACCACGGTCGTACGATCCAGATAAACCTGCTGCAGGTCCGATTCGAGGTCTTTCGCAACGGAACGCGTTACTTCACCACGCTGTAGCTCGCGTACCGGGCGAAGTTCTCCAGGTAGGAGCGATGGAGGCTACACAATGCTGCGTTGAGTGGTTCCAGGCACTCCTTCAGCACCTCCCTGCGGTTCTTTTCCCTTACTTCTAGGAGGTCTCGCAGCAGTTGCAGCACCCTCTCAAGCACATCTCCATTATCCACGCCCTACGCCGGGTCCCTGGGCTACGCCCCCGAGAACCCCGCATCCAAGGTGAAGAAGTTCGACGAGTCGGGCCGGGCCAGGGACGAGTTCTTCGACGCCAAGGAGGCCCTCGCCCTGTTCCGGAACTGCTCGCCCGAGCTGCGCCTCCTCGCCTTGGCCGCCGCCGGGCTCGGGTTGCGGCAAGGGACGCTCCTGCAGCTCCGCTAGCGCAATGTCGATTTCGAGTCCGAGACAGTGCTCGTCCAGGCCAGCATCGCCAAGGGGAAGAAGCCCCAGCGCGAGAAGATGCCGCCTCCGCTCGTCACGGCCCTCAAGGCGGTGCGCGAGAGCCGGCAGATCGGCGACGGCAACGGCGACGACACCGTCTTCCTGGGTCCCAAGGGACGGCCCTGGAACCGCCACTCCCTGTGGCGCCAGGTGAGGACGGCGATCGACACGTGCGAGACGATCCCCCTCGAGAAGCGGAAGAAGCTCTGCTTCCACTCGCTGCGGCACAGCTTCGGCAGCCTCCTCACGATGCGCGGGGTCCACCAGCGCGCGATCCAGGAGCTGATGGGCCACTCCGACCCGCGGCTCACCGCCCGCTATAGCCACTTGAAGCCCGAGGGCATGGACCAGGCGGCCCGCGAGTTGGGCAAGCTGCTCGATCTTGGGGACGACCTCCTCGACGTCCGTGAGGGCCCCGCGAGAAATCAGGGGGCGGCGTGACGTGGTCGCTTCGTACCCATCACAGCCGCCACGCGCTGCGGAAGAGGATCTCGAAGAAAGGGACGGTCCTCGCGCCGTGTGCTCCGTACCTAGCACGCAGGAACCTGAGCTCATCGACGCGCGTTGTGAACGGTAGGATCCGCTCGGTGAGCGCCGCAACCTCGCTCTCGCTCAGGTCGTCTCCCAGAACGTCCCGAACCTCCCGGCGCACGAGTGATTCTGTGGCAGGGTCCACGATATCCAGCCGTGACACCTCTTCCCACCAGGCGTTGTTCACGGGGCACCAAGGGTCCTCGTCGGTCCCTACGGCTGCGAGCGCCCACGACAGCAGGTCCCCGGGGATCGCGTCTAGTAGGGCGCTCAAGGCCACGGGCCACGGCTCGCCTTCGCCGAACTCCCATCCGTACACGTCGGAGACGTGCCCCCAGAACGTCAGTCCATCCATGCCGGGCCGGCGAAGGGCCCCTTCGATCTGCCCTTCTCCGACATGCGGCGCCATCTGGTGCATGACCCCGGCCAGTAGCGAGAAGCCCCGCTCCCAGTCCTCGTCCTCTTCGATCCACCGGTCGAGTTCGGCTTTGGCCCGCATGAAGCCAGCACCGTCGCTCGCCTGGGTGGCCGTCGTCGCTTCCATGGCGCGACGATCAAGGCTGGCGACCGGTGTCCAGCCTCGCGCCACGGCATCCGGAAGCGCGTCGTAGAAGAGCCGGTCGAACGTCGCGAGGTCGGGGGGCAGGCCCAGCCGCTGGTTGAGCACCACGGCCGAACGAGACCAATCGACTACGTCGCCGAGCTTGTCGCCGCATCTCATGCCCAAGGCGTCGCGTATGGTCTTGCGTATCGGCGCATTCAAGACCGGGAAGTCGGTCGGCCGGAGGGCATAGAGCATCGGGGTCACGACCCCCTTGGCCAGCCCGGAAGGTGTCGCATCGACGAAGGACTCGACAGCCCCGTACGCCTCTTCCCGGTCCTGGGCGTCCAGCAAACGGAAGAGCAGCCCGTAGAACCACTCCAGCGCCCCCTCGGCCCCCAGGTCGTACTCCAGCTTGGCCTTCCCGGTTCCCCAACAGCCGATGTCGGCCCCATCGTCGCCGAGGGCGTTCATTCGGTCGACGAATGCGTCGATCAAGTTCCCGAGCTGGCGAGACTGCTCGACGGGCAAAGCCAAGGCCTCGATCGCTCGTCGGCGGGTCTCCGGCTTGATCTGGCGCCGCCACCACAGGATGCGGAATAGGCCATCCGCGTCCTTTGCCGTCGGTCCGCCCCGCTGGCGCAGGCCCTCAAGCGCCAGACGGAACGCGCCTGCCGTCGCCCTGTAGCGGTCCTGCACGGCATTCAGACCCCAAGGAGAGTCGGGTCGCTTCCCGAACACTGCCAGCATCTGCGCGGTGTGCTGGAGTCGTTCGAAGGACTGTGCCGACAGTTTCGCGAATGACACGTTGCTTCCTCCGAGACTCATGATCCCGGATGGCCCAGCCACGAGCCAAGCGCAAGCTCACAAGAGGCGCCGCAAGCCCCGCCGGGGTACCAGTGGGGGTACCAGAGCCATTTTCTTGGCCTTCGCGGGGGACAAAGGGCGACGCCGAAATCGCCGTAACCCCTTGTCAGAACTGGCGGAGAGGGAGGGATTCGAACCCCCGGTGAGCTTGCGCCCACACCGGTTTTCGAAACCGGCCCGTTCAACCGCTCCGGCACCTCTCCGTCGGGGGCGGGAAGTCTAACCGGCGTAAGGGGTTACGGCTAGTCTTCGGCGGTGTTTCGGGCCTCGCGGTGTCCGGGGGCGCCCCACGGCTCGCGGGTGTCCGGCCCTGCGGTCTAGCGCGCGGTTGCCTTCGCGAGCGGGGCCGCGCGGCCCGTAACCGCCGCAACGCGGCCCTTCAGGTCGAGGAGCACGAGGGCCGGCGTGCCGTCGAGGTGTTTCGCTTCCAGCCAGTCGGCGTCTGCCGTTGTCGGCTTCACGTGGAGGGTCCAGTCCTTCCTGTCCTTCAGGCCTGCTTCCTCGGCCATGCGGTTCGCGCGGTTCAGGGTGTCTTCGTCGTCGGTGAGCAGGATGCTTTGGATCGTCAGGCGGTTCGGGTCGTCGGTTCGCTTCAGGAGGTCGGCGAGCGTTTTCAGGTCCTTTCGGTCCCTTTGGCTCCAGGTCGTCCAGATGTGGAGGATGCGGTACCGCGGCGGCGTCCCCGTCGCGCCCAGGTCCAGGTCGAACGGCTTGCCCACGTTGTCCAGCGCCTTCAGGTGCTGTTGGGCGCGGCGGGTCGCGTCGGCGCGGGGGTGGGTTTCCGCCAGCTTCTCGAGGATCGCGCGCTGGCGTTGCGGGTTCGCGATGTGGTTTTTCGCCAGCTCGTAGAGCAGGAACGCCACCCACTCCGCGTCGTCCGGCGCCTTCGCGATCGCCTCCTGCACGCGCGCCAGCTTGTCGGCCACCGTCGCGTCCTCGGTCTCCAGCGTCGCGTGCGCCCTTGCGAAGGCCGCCTCCGCTCCGTACGCCTCCGGCGCGGCCGCCGTCTCCTAGAGCACCCGCGCCGGGTCGTGGCACACGTTCAACAGGAGCGCCCACCGCCCCTGCATCAGCCGGCGCGCCTCCGGGTGCTCCGGCCACCCCTCGTAAAGCTCCAGCGCCAGCGCCGCCTGGCGCCCGCACCGCTCCCGCACCAGCGCCTCGTACTCCTCCTCGCCCATCGTCCCGCTCCAGGGGATCCGGATCGCGCGGTACTCCTCCAGCACGGCCTCGGGGGTCCGGTCCTGCCCCCGGACCCCCCCTCCAACCAACAGGACGGCGAGGGCCGCCCTCAAGAAGATCACTTCTCGTCCTCGACGGGCTTCACGTGGGCGATGCCGCCCTCGTCGCCGTCGATCGCGAAGAGAGCCTCGTCCTCCTCCAGCACGCCGTCGAACACCGTCTTGCCGTCGGCGTCCTTCACCTTGACGTGGCTGCGGCCGTCGTCGAGGGGCGTCTCCTCGACGGTGAAGCTGTGGAACAGGTGCGCCGTGCCCGCGCCGGCGAAGCCGCCGAACAGCAGCAACGCGACGGCCACGAGCAGGGCCTTCGTCTTCGTGAACGTGATGAGGTGCTTGCGCGCGTGGGCCAGCATGAGTCGTTCCTCCAGTTCGTGGACATGGGCGCCGCCGTCCCACCGGCGGTCGCGAAGCGTTTCGAGAGGGTCGCGCGTCATGCGCCACCTCCTTCGGCGAAGC
The DNA here is from genome assembly GCA_937983085.1 of uncultured Gemmatimonadales bacterium. Lineage (GTDB taxonomy): Bacteria > Gemmatimonadota > Gemmatimonadetes > Longimicrobiales > Gaopeijiaceae > UBA2589. Next base: position 2,425 of record CALJKZ010000534.1, on the reverse strand, counting down.
GGGCCCGCAGCGCGTCGCGCGCGCGGGACAGCCTGGATTTCACGGTGCCCCGCGCCACGCCCAGCACGCGGGCCGTCTCGGCCACGTCGAGGCCCTCGAGGTAGTGCAGCGTCAGGACCTCCTGGAATCGGGCGGGGAGCGACAGGAGTAGGCGGGTCACCTGCTCTTGCGCCTCCAAAGGGGGGGTCCGGGGGCAGGCGACCTCGTCGGGGAGCGGGGCCGGGCGGCGGCGGCGCGCCCACCGGTTGGCGGCGCGCGTCGCGATGCGGTAGAGCCAGTGCCGCGCGCCGATGCCGCGCCAGCGGAACCGCCCCACCGTGCGCAGCGCGGCGAGAAAGACGTCGCTCAAGAGATCGCGCGTGGCGTCGGCGTCGCCGGTGCGGCGGTAAAGGTAGGTGCCGATCGCGTCGTAGTGGCGCCGGTAGAGCTCGGCGAACGCCTCCCGGTCGCGCCGCGCCGCGGCCACGAGCCGCGCCTCGTCCCACCCGGCATACGCCGACGAGACGGGAGCGGGCGAAGCCCGCGGAACACGCCGAGCCGCTTCCACGCCCCCTTAAAGCGGCCGGGGGGCCCGCCGGTTCCCGGAATCCGCCTTCCCCGGAGCCTGTATCCTGCGAGGTGCGAAGGGAGGCCCCCCATGCGGATCGTGGTTCTTCTGGCGGCCGGAGCGCTCGCCGCGTGCGCCAAACCGCGGGCGGAGAAGTTCGCCGACCACTTCAACGCCGTCGCGGACCTGCTCGCCCAGGCGAAGGACGTGGAGTCGGCGCGCGCCGTCCTCGACGATCTGAAGGAGCTGAAGTCGAAGGAAGCCCAGCTGCGCCTCGACCCGAAGACGATCACCGACGAACAGCAGAAGATGGTCGACGAGGCGATGGAGCGCTTCAAGAAGGAGCTGGGCCGCATCCTCCGCAACCCGGACATCTTCGACGTCCTCCGCCCGGCCCTCCCGACGGTGCCGGGAAAATGATGACGATGTACCTGGCAAGGCACTTCTCCCACACCTCACGGCAGACGGTACCGGGAAAATGATGACGAAGATGTCCTAGGGAGGGGTCACCGGGCGTGTGCCCGCGCGCCGGACGCGCGCAGTTTGTCGGTGGCCTCGTGCATCCTGGAGGGTTCGAGGAGCCTGACACTGCCGCCGGTCACGACATCCACCGCCGAGGACGCGATCCCCCTCGCGTTTCTGGTCTACGCCGAGGAGTCGGGGCGGCTCGGCCGAGTCTGGCGGGCGCGGTCCGTCCTGACGGGCCACATCGCGGAGGGTCGCACCGCGGACAAGGCCGTCGACAACCTCAAGCGCGCCATCGACGCCGCCCTCTACGCGTCCGGGCGCATGGGCCTCGCCCCCCAGGACTGGCTCGACGCGCAGCGACCCGACGACCCCGAGCACCTCGAATCCTTCGCCCGCATCGTGTCCCGCGAGACGTGCGCGAGAGAGTTCGTCCAGCTGAAGGCCGGGCGCTGTTCTGTTACGATCGCTTCCCAATCGGTAGGGGGCACTCGCAGTGGTAAGCGACGACAGCCTTAACGGCGTCGGCGCAGCGCGCCATGAACAATGGCGAGAATGAGCACACGGTCGCTCTCGATCCGGTAGACGATACGGTAGGGACGCACGAGAACCTCGCGGATCGCCTGTTCCCCTAGTTCCGGCACGACATGACCACGCTCTGCCATGTCCGCAAGCGACTCCGCCGCTTCAATGATCTCCCGAACGAAAGCCACCGAGTAGTGCTCGGAGTCCCGCGCGATGTACGCAGCGACGGCCTCGAGGTCGTCAAGGGCGGGTTCGGTCCAGGCTACTCGCCGAGCCATCGCGCCATGCGGCGGACCGCTTCTTCATGGCTCACGACGCGCCCCTGGTCGGCCGCCTCGAGGCCCTTGCGAACCTTCTGGCGTACGTAGAGGTGATACTGGATCTCCTCGAGCGAAGTGTCCTCGGGCAGGTTCTCCAGCAGTTCCCGGACCTCATCCTTCGCTGTCTTCATAGGGGCGTTCTCTGCCCCCTAGGATACCGCACGACAGGGCGCAGTGTGCGCTGGCCGCGTCACTACTTCTCGAACGGGCCGGCGATGCGTACGTCGTGCGCGTCCTCCTCGCGGTACGCGGTCAGGGCCGCCCAGGCCCGGCCCAGCACCCAGAACACGCCCGCCATCGCGATGCCCGCCGGCGCCCTGGCGACAAGCGCGATCACCGCCCCGCACGCCGCGACCGTCGTGACGTACGTCGTGCGGGCCTCGTGCTCTTCCCGGATCCGCTCACGAGCGCGCCAAGCGGGACCCTCCCGGTAGGGACGGCCGCGGTTCCACGGCGGGCGCTCGCGGATCAGCCGTCTCTCAACTCCGCGGCGCTCACCACGCTGCGAGTGCGGCATCCGCCAGAGCACCCGCCCCCCGGCGAACGGCCTGCCGTAGCGCAAGAGCCG
>CALJKZ010000533.1 GCA_937983085.1 uncultured Gemmatimonadales bacterium | reverse complement strand
CGATTGCAACCTGAATCGCGGACGCCCTATCCAACGTACGACTGGGGACGGGGCCGGATCGCGGCCCCCGACGGTCCATCCATCCGTGGGAGAGAGGGAAGATGAGGGGTATCCGGTACGCCTTCCGCACGCTGGCCAAGACGCCGTTCGTCACCATCGTCGCCATCGTGTCCCTGGCGCTGGGCATCGGGGCCAACACGGCCATCTTCTCCATCTTCGACCAGATGCTCCTGCGCTCCCTCCCCGTCCAGGAGCCGGATCGCCTGGTGAACCTCTCGGCTCCGGGGCCGAATCCCGGCTCCCAGTCGTGCAACCAGTCGGGAAGCTGTCAGGAGCTCTGGAGCTACCCGATGTTCCGTGACCTGGAGCGGGAACAGGCCAGCTTCACGGGCATCGCCGGGCACCGGATCTTCGGGGCCAACCTTTCCCAGGGCGGGCAGACCACCAGCGGTCAGGGCATCTACGTCTCCGGGTCGTACTTCCCCGTCCTCGGCGTCCAGCCCGCCCTCGGTCGGCTCATCGGTCCCCAGGACGACGAGCGCCTGGGTGAGCACTCGGTGGCGGTCCTCGCCTATTCGTACTGGGAGAACGAGCTCGGGTCCGATCGCTCGGTGCTGAACGAGACCATCCTGGTGAATGGTCAGCCCCTCACCGTCATCGGGGTGGCCCAACGCGGCTTCGACGGGACGACCCTGGGTGCCGACCCCGACGTCTTCGTGCCCCTCACCATGCGGACGGCGTTGGAGCCGCTCTTCAACGGGTACGAGAACCGGCGCTCGTACTGGGTCTATCTGTTTGCCCGCCTCGGCGACGGCGTCACCACCGAACAGGCGACCGCCGCCATCAACGGCCTCTATTCGCCCATCATCAACGAGGTGGAGGTCCCCCTGCAGGGCTCCATGACGGAGCAGACCATGGAGCAGTTCAGGACGAAGCAGGTCATCGTCGAGCCAGGGTTCCGCGGCCAGAGTTCGCTGCATGAAGAGGCCACGACGCCGCTGCGTCTCCTCCTCGGCATCACCGCCGTCGTCCTGCTCATCGCCTGCGCGAACATCGCCAACCTTCTCCTGGCCCGCGGAGCCAACCGTTCCCAGGAGATCGCCATCCGGAGCTCGCTGGGAGCGAGTCGGGGGCAGATGTTCGGCCAACTGCTCACCGAATCCGTCCTTCTCGCCGTCATGGGCGGCGCGGCTTCGCTGGCGGTGGCTCGCTGGACACTCGTCTCCATCTCGCGGGTCCTTCCGCCGGAGGCGGCGTCCACCTTCGACCTGGCCATCGATCCGCAGATGGTGATCTTCACGGCGCTCCTCTCCTTGGGCACCGGCATCGTCTTCGGGATGTATCCGGCGCTCCACGCCACCCGGCTCGACCTGGCCGGCATGCTCAAGACGACGTTGGGCCAGCCGTCGGGCGCACGGGCGGCGCAGCGCTTCCGCAACGGCCTGGTGACGGCGCAGATCGCCCTTTCGATGACGCTGCTCGTGGCGGCGGGTCTCTTCATCAAGAGCCTGTCCAACGTCAGCCGCGTGGACCTGGGCCTGAATCCCGAGAGCGTGGTCATGTTCTCCGTCGCTCCGGCCCTCAACGGCTACGAGCCCGAACGCTCGGCCGACTTCTTCGTGAGGCTGGAGGAGGAGCTCGCCGCTCTCCCCGGAGTCACCGCCGTCTCCACCGACCGGGTGGGGATCCTGGGCGGAAGCAGCTGGGGCAACGACGTCTCGGTGCAGGGCTTCGCGTGGGAGCCCGGTGTCGATGCGAACTCGCGGGTGAACTGGGTGGGCCCGGGATACTTCAGCACGCTGGGCATGCCCCTCATCGCCGGGCGTGAGTTCACCGAGTCCGACAACGACGGGGCACCCGGCGTGGTCATCGTCAACGAAGCCTTCACGCGGAAGTTCGACCTGGATGGCGCGCAGGCGGTGGGCAAGTTCATGTCCGACAACGGGGGAGGCTCGGATGACCTCGACCTCGAGATCATCGGCGTCGTCCAAGACGCCAAGTACTCGGACGTTAAGCAGGCGGCGCCTCCGCTGTTCTTCAAGGCGTACCGGCAGGACCGGACCATCGGAGGCCTGGTGTACTACGTGCGCACGGCCCTCGACCCCGACGTGATCATGGGACAAGTCACGCCGGTGGTGAGCGGACTCGACCCGAACCTTCCGGTGAGCGACCTGAAGACCCTCGAGGAGCAGGTGAAGGACAACGTCTTCCTCGACCGCTTCATCGGAACGCTCTCGGCGGCCTTCGCCGCCCTGGCGACGCTCCTGGCGGCCATCGGGCTTTACGGGGTCCTGGCGTACACCGTCTCCCAGCGCACCCGGGAGATCGGCCTTCGTATGGCCCTCGGCGCAGGGTCCTCGACGGTCCGGGCCATGGTCCTGAAGCAGGTGGGACGCATGGTCGTCATCGGCGGCATCATCGGGGTCGTCGCGGCCATCGGTCTGGGACGGGCCGCCCAGTCGCTCCTGTACGGGCTGGAGGGGACCGACGTCACCGTCGTGGGCGTGGTCACCGTCCTACTGGGTCTGGTGGGGCTGGGAGCCGGATACATTCCGGCCTCGCGGGCCTCCCGGGTCGATCCCATGCAGGCGCTCCGGTACGAGTAGCCCCGGAACCCGGCTCCCGGGTCAGATGAGCAGGACCGTGGAGCCCACGGTCTCGCGGTTCTCCAACGCCCGGTGCGCGTCGGCGACTTCGCGCAGGGGGTAGCGTGCCCCGATGTGGGGATCGATGTGGCCCTGGAGGATCATGTCGAAGAGGGTGCCCAGCCCCTCTTCCGTCTCCTCCCGCGTGCCGTAGTAGTGGGCGACGGTGGGCCGGGTGAGATACAGCGACCCTTTCCGGGTCAGCATGAGCGGCGTCAGCGGCTCCACGGGACCGGACGCGTTGCCGAAGCTGACCATCGTCCCCCTTCGGGCGAGGGAGTCCAGGGAAGCCTCGAAGGTGCTCCTCCCGACGGAGTCGTAGGCGACGGCGCACCCCTTGCCGTCTGTGATGTCCCGTACTCGCTCCGCGATGTCTTCGGTGCGATACAGGATGACGTGATCACACCCGTTCTTCCGGGCCAACTCCGCCTTCTCCTCCGAACCGACGGTCCCGATGACGACGGCTCCGAGGGCCCGGAGCCACTGGCAAGCCACGAGTCCGACGCCCCCCGCCGCCGCCGTGAGCAGGACGTAGTCCCCCTCCTTCACCGCATACGTCCGCCGGACCAGATACTCGACGGTGGCCCCCTTCACCATGACGGCGGCGGCCGTCTCGTCGGAGATCCCCTCGGGGAGTCGCACCAGCCGCGATCGCTCCAGAACCCTGGACTCGCGGTACGAGCCCACGGGTCCGTTGCTGGTGTACGCCACCCGGGCACCCACCTCCAGGTCGTCCACTCCCTCGCCCACCGCGTCCACGACCCCCGCCCCTTCAACGCCCGGCGTGAAGGGCAGGTCCTGCGGATAGAGACCCGTGCGGTGATACACGTCGATGAAGTTCAGGCCCACGGCGGTGTGGCGGACCCGCACCTGACCGGGGCCGGGTTCGCCCGGATCCAATGTGCTCCACTCGAGGACGTCCGGCCCTCCCGTCTCGCGTACGACGATTGCTCCGTCCATCGGTCCTCTCCTGTGTCTCGAGCCACGCCGAGGTGAACCACCGCTTCGCGTTGCGATTTGCCGCCGCGGGGGAATCGATGAATCTATCAGGGTCGACGCTCGACTCGGGACGCTCGCGGGGGGACCAGATGAGGAGACCAGGATCGGCGGGCAGGTGGCTGGCCGTGGCCGCCCTGGCCGTGTCCACGGCGTGCAGCGACGCGGCGGGTCCGGACAGCCGCGTCGTCGCGGGAGTCGACCTCGACGTTCTCTTCGCTCCGCCTACCGCGTCGGAGGTCGCCGCTGTGGAGGCGGACTGGGCCTCTCGAGCCATCGACGCCACCGACGTCCAGGTCGTCCGAGACACCATCGTCTCCGTGGGAGACATGGATCTCCGGGTCCGCGTCGTGTCCCACTCGGTGGGTGGCGTCGAGCACTACGGCGCCGTCCTCGTCGATACCACACGCACCGGCCCGGCGCCGGTGATGGTGTACGCCCACGGCGGTGACCAGGGAGCCGACGTCGACGACGTGCTCTTTCTGCTTCCCTTCCTGGGTGACCTGGCCGCGGAGTTCGTCTGGGTGATCCCGTCCTTCCGGGACGAGCCCCTCGGGTTCGGATCGGATACATGGCAGTCGGAGGGGCCGGCGAGTCCATGGGACCGGGACGTGGACGACGCCCTCTCCCTCGTGGACGTCGCTTTGGACATCGAACCGACCGCCGACTCGACGCGGATCGGCGTGCTGGGCTTCAGTCGCGGAGGTGGGGTCGGACTTCTCATGGCCGTCCGCGACCCCCGCATCGACCTGGTCATCGAGTTCTTCGGACCCACGGACTTCTTCGGTCGTTATGTGCAGGACGTCACAGAGGAGGCCCTCCGCGGCCAACCACGGACCCTTCCGGGGCTCGACTTCCTGGACGGCGAGTTTATCCAGCCCCTGTCGCGGGGAGAAGTCACCGTGGCGCAGGTGCGCACGGAACTCGTCCGTCGCTCGGCGGTCCTCTTCGCCCCCCGCCTTCCGGCGCTGCAGATCCATCACGGAACCGCCGACAGCGTCGTCGACGTATCCCAGGCCGAGTCCCTCATCGCTGCCGTGGAGGCGCTGGGTCGGAGCGACCCCGCGTTCGAAGCGTGGATCTACGACGGCGGTACCCACAATCCGCTCAGCCTGGCCAACAGCATTCCCCGAACCGTCGCCTTCCTCGAGACCCTGCGATAGTTGGGTGCTCCGAACGTTTGGGCGGCGATCCCGCCGCCGGCCCCCTCTTGCCGCTTCCCGCCCGACCCCCCTGTGTACTGCTGGCCGAACCTTCACGATTCCCGGAGTCACGATGCGCGCATTCGTTCGATCCCTGACCGTCACCGCTTTCCTCACCATCCTCGCGGCTCTCCCCGCGTCGGCCCAGATCTCGTCGGACGAGATCACGTGGGGTCCGGTGGAGGCCGGCTTCCCGAGGACCGCCGCCGAGCTCAACGGCTTCTCGGCCCACACCCGGCACCTCGAGATGTGGGACTTCCTCCGGGAGCTGAGCGGGGCCAGCGAGGAGATGTTCCTGGGAACGTACGGCGAGACGCGACAGGGCCGTGACCTGGCGTACGCCATCTTCAGCCGCCCCATGCTGAGCGAGCCGTGGGAGGCGATGGCGCTCGGGCGGCCGATCCTGCTGCTGGCCGCCAACGTCCACGGCGGCGAGCGGACCTTCCGCGAGGGGCTCCTCGTCCTCATGCGCGACCTCGCCACGCCGGGGACCGAGGCCAACGCCCTCCTCGACGACGTGACCATCATCGTAGCGCCCCAGATCAACCCCGACGGCTTCGAGGCCTCGGAGCGCGGTCAGAGGGGCAACGCATGGGGTATCGATCTCAATCGCGACTACGTGAAGCTCGAGCATCCATCCATCCGAAACTACGTACAGCAGCTCATCGGCGAGTGGCGTCCCCACCTCTTCATCGACGGTCACAACGGCGGCTCCCGGCCCTACAACCTGAACTACCAGTGCACGAGTCACTACGACTCGGCCATCGAGCTCACCGACATCTGTGACGACGAGATCTTCCCGGCCATCGACGCCCGACTCGGCCAGGAGGGCATGAAGTCGTACTACTACGCCCGTGGCGACGAAGAGCAGTGGAACACCGGAGGCTCGCAGGTCCGAATCGGCCGCAACTACGGCGGTATGGTCAACAGCGTCGGTATCCTCTTCGAGGCGCCCAGCCAGGAGCTCGAGGTGGGCGCCCGGGCCGGCTACCTCGGGTATCTCGCCGTCGTCGACTGGGCGGCGCGCAACGCCGGGCACCTCATGGGCACCGTCGCGGAGGCCCGGGCCGAGACCATCGCCATGGGTGCGGCACCGTCGGGCCAGATCGCGGTGGAAATGACGTACGAGGCCGAGGACGAGCCGGCGTCGTACGAGATCGTGCGGGAGCGGGACGGCGGCGGCCTCGACACCATTCGGGTCTCCGGCGCCCGGCTCATGAAGAAGCCGGTGGCGACCCGCTTGCGGGACCGTCCCTGGGCGTACGTGCTGCCCCGGGACGCCGAAGACGCGGTGGAGCTGCTGCGCCTGCACGGCATCACCGTCGAACGACTCATCGAGCCGGTGACCCTGGAGGTACAGGCGTACACGGTGGCCGACGTCACCCACCAGCCGCAGTACAACCACGCGGCGGTGACGCGGATCGAGGTGGGCGAGGTGGTGACACGCACGCGTGAGTTCCCGGTGGGGACCTACGTGGTGCCCACCGCCCAGGCTCTGGGCCGCCTGGTGGGCCACATGCTCGAGGTGGAGACCGAGGACAACGTCGTCTACTGGAATCGGATGGACGCATGGGTCCCTCGCCCCGGCTCCACAGGGCAGGACGGACCGCCCCTGGCTCCCATCTACAAGATCATGCAGCCCACCCTTCTGCAGTCGGAGTTGGTGAACGAGCGCTGATGGTCGGGTGAGCGAACGCTGACCCACCGGATGGGCGAACGCTGAACGGCGTCGGGGTCCGGCCCCTGAGGAGGAGCCGGACCCCGGAATGTCACCATGATTGTGCTTCGTCCTCATCGTCGATCTCCTTCCAGAACCGACGCTCGGCGTCACGCTGAGCCCGCGTGGACTCCTGCACGTACAGCACCGCGTCTGCGCGTACCCACGCGACGGATCCCCCGATGGTCTCGCACCGGATCAAGGTCGGTGCATTCTCATCGATCAGGGCCGCGAGAATGCGAGCCGCCGTGTCACGGGTGACACTGAGGTATCCGTGGGGCTCGATGCGGACCCGGTAGTAGTCCGTCGCCGGGCGCTCGAGCGTCGGGTCCCGGAAGACATCGTCCAACCGGTTCGTGCCCATCTCACTCTTCTTTCTCTTTGGTAGTTGTCGAAGGGGCCTTCGAGCAGAGGTCGGATCCGACCCCGAACGAAGAACGCCCCACCTGCAGGGATCGCAGGCGGGGCGCCCAAAGAGCTACCCGGACGTGTGGACCGCTACGCTGCGGACCACCTCCCACCTGCGCTTCGTCTCGGCCCTCGCGTGGAGGGCCGTCTGTCACCGGCGCTGTGATTCATGGGAGCCTCCCATCCGAGGAAGCTGGAGTGGACTTCGTGTACGGTTGCTGCTTGCCGGAAGAGTGACACGGCGTAGCCCGGATGTGTTGAGCGCGTGGCTTCGATGCGCAGAGAAAGGGGTAAGTGACCCGCAGCGGATCTATCGGCCCGCGACCCTCGCCCGGACCTTGTCGCTGGTCAACTCACGCAGGACGTGGGTGCCGATCCACGATCGATGTCGGTCCGAAGACGCGGCCAGCAACTCGGCCACCCGGCATGCGGATCGGTTCAGCGCGGCGTTCCTCTTTCCGATGGCGCGCAGGGCCATGTTCACCGCCTTCTTGACCAGGGGCCGAGCGTCCGGCTCCGTGTCGCCGATCCACGTGAGCGCGGATCCGAAGAGGGCGTCGTCTGCCTTCTTGTCGTGCACGGAGAGGCCCCAGATCAACGCGAACCCCGCACGACGAACGAACTCCTCGGGGCGCGTCACCCATTCACGGCTCTTCGTCCACGCGTGCGCCGTCCGGTCGAACAGGTGAAAGCAGACGGTGTCGCAGATGGCCCAGTTGTCGAAGTCGGCGGCCCACGCCTCCATCTGGGCCTCGTCCACGAGGGTCGGCTCGTCGACGCAGGCCGCCATGGTGCGCGCTTCGTAGATCTCCAGCTCCCAGAGGCCGAGGGCCAGATCGTGGGAGCGGCCCATGGCCTTCGCCTTCTTCTTCATGACGCCCATGGCGACGCCGAGCGCCCGCTCGCTGGGGATCCCGTACCGAAGCAGCCCCTCCCTGTGTTCGTCCGACGCCTCCGACTCGAGCCACGCCAGCACGGAGTCGGGTGTGTGTCCGCCCAAGACCGGGCTCATACGGACACTCTCATCGCGGAACCCGTCGGCAATCCTCGAGGTTCAGGCACGTCACCCTGAAGTCTCGCCGCATCTCCGGAGGTAGCGCGAGAATGGATACCGCAGCGACCGCCTCCCGCGCGTCGATCGCCACCGCGGGTCGGATGTAGAGAAGGACCCGCCATCGGGGATTCGCGTCGTCGGGCGGCTGGAAGTCGTAGCGGAGGACCCAGTCGATGGCATCCAGCTCACGGCGCAGGGCGCGCTCCGCCTCGGGCGTGGTGGGTCCCGAGCCCAGGGGGATCTCGAAGGGCTCGTTGTTGAAGGGATGGTTCTGCCGCCACCGCTGCAGAGCACTGTTCACCAGACGATAGTCGGCGTTGGTGGTGAACAGGTGCTGGGCATAGCTCCGGAGGAGCACATCGTTGTGCTTCACGTTCTTGTCCAGCGCCGTTTCCATGTGCCGGACAAACGCGTCCGAGTCGCCCCGTTTGAGGGCCTCCATGGCGTTCAGGTACTCGGTGTCGGCATCGGCCGGATTGATCCGGGAGATGACCTCCGCCATGCGGGACCATTCGGCGGTCTCGGGGTCGACGATGGCGCCCTGGCGCGCCAGGTAGTACTCCCTGACGCCGAACGCCATGGCGAGGACGTAGATCCCCAGGAGCATGCGGAACCTGCGGTACCAGGGGGAGTTGTCGGGTGCCAGTGCCACGGCTTACGGCCCCTCTAGAGCTCGGACTACAAGCCCTTCTGGGTCTGCTTGTCCGACACCTTCCAGATGAAGGAGTCGAGGTAGTAATGCATGAGACCGTACGTGTAGATCATCATCTGGGAGAATAGGGCGTACCCGGCGGTGTAGTCGAGCGCCGGGATCCCGAACTCCGGGATGGCGGGGTAGGGCGCGAAGTTCACCACGCCGAACCCGAACTCGTCCAGGGGACGGTTGATGATGAGCTGGAAGAGAATGGCGTAGACGACGCCGCCCAGGAGGAACCACCGGAGGTTTCCGGGCCCCGTCATGCGACTCCACAGGCCCTCCTTGAAGGTCCCCTTCTCCTTCGACTTCGACATGAAGGCGTAGACCATGACGATGTACTGCACGCCGTGCATGAGCCGGTGGGCGACGGCATACAGCAGGATGGAGTTCGTGTGCCAGGAGACGAAGTACCAGAGGAAGTAGCTGGCCCCGATGAAGGCGTACTTCACGGGATTGATGATGCCGCCCTCCTGCACGGTCCTCCACAGGTGGTACCCGTAGAAGATCAGGTAGCCCACCAGCACGACCTGACTGAAGATCAGCAGGCCGTTGATGAAGTCCACTGAAAGCGGCACCTGCATGCGGTGGAGCTCCCGGATCCAGAGGAACCGGAACATGGGTGCGTTCAGGAACATGTAGGCGTAGAGCACGCAGTGGAGCCCGAGGTCCACCCGCCGCGTGTTCTTTAGCCCGGCCCCCGCCTTGTAGTCGTAGATCCGCGCCAGGCCATGCTGCTGCATGATGCTGTGCTGGTGGTCCCACGCCGTCACCAGAAGCAGGAGCGTGATGGGCGCGAACTGAAGGCCGAGGATGGTGAACCCGACGATGGCGATGGGACCGATGATGAGCCGGTCCTTGAAGCGCTCCCAGACGTCGGGCATCCCATAGGAGCGAACCCAGCCCGCATAGTGGTGCGGGATGGTGATCCAGAGGTTGATGGACGCCACGGCGACGTAGGGAAGCCACGCCTGGAACCCGAGGGCCATGGCCACCGCGACGAACGGCAGGAGGAGAAACCACACCAGGTCCTGGCGTGGGTTCAGAATGTATCCGGTCTTGAACATCGGTCCTGCGGCGTCGAACGAAGAGGGCCCTGGATTCCTTGGAAACTAAGGAATTTCAGCGCGAATTACCCCCCGGCGAACCCCGGGTTCGGCCCGTCGGGAGCCCTGGTAAGCGCCGGGCACCCTCCCGTTGGGTCGGCTGGCTCCCGCCTCTGATCGCCCTTCTAGTGGTCGCTCACCCGACCGAAGGCCTTGAGCACCTCACGCGTGAGGTCCCACCGGTTGAAGCCCTGACGCCCGTAGTCGAGGCCGCGTCGGACGATGACGAGATCGTGCGACGGAACGACGACCACGTACTGACCCCGGTTGCCCGCCGTAGAGTACGCGTCCGACGGTACGTCGTCCCGACCGTCGGGCACGAGCCACCACTGGCCACCGTACTGGTTCCCCATGGAAGCCGTAGAGGGCGCCGGCGTGCGTACGAAATCGATCCACTCCTCGGAGATGAGCCGCTCTCCGTTCCACACACCCCCGTTCAGGTAGAGCAGACCGAAGCGCGCCAGGTCACGGGCATTGGTGTACACCTGGCTGCTCAGGATGAAATCGCCGAAGCGGTCGGTGCTCGGCAGCGTGCTGCGCATGCCGATCTTGTCGAAGAGGGCCCGGCGCGGGAACTCGAGGTAGGTCTGCTCGTCGCCGAGGGCCCGCTTCATGGCCAGCACCCCCAGAAGGGTGTCGTAGTTCTCGTAGTCCCAGAACGTGCCCGGCTCGCGGAAGAGGGCTCGGCTCAGGGCGCCGTTCACCGAACTGGACCCCGCCCAGTAGGCCATGCCCGACCCCGTGGCATACTCCAGGCCCTGATTGTCCACCGTCTCGAGACCGCTGGACATGTTGAGGACGTGTCGGAGGGTGATCTCGTTCCGCGGATCCGTCTCCGGGGAGCTGGTCTCCGGAAGCCACTCCAGCCCCAAGGGCTCGTCCAACGCCAGGCGTCCCTCGTCGACGAGCATCCCGATGAGCGTCACGGCGATGCTCTTCGCCGTCGACCACGTGCGCGTCTTCGTGTGCATGTCCACGCCGGGCGCGTACCGCTCGTGGATGATCCTGCCGTCGTGGACGACCATGAGGCTCAGCGTCACCTGCTCGGGCGACTCGCGATCGAAGGCCCAGTCGGACGCCGCCTGCAGAGCGTTGGCGTCGATCCCCTGTGGCAGCATCACCTCGCCCACCACGTCTCCATCCGGCCATGACATCCGGGCCGGATCCCCGGGCGGGGGTGGCAGACGGAGTTCGGGAAGGTCTGCGATGTCCTCGAAGGTTTGGTCCGGCGCGAGAATGATGCAGCCCAGCCCATCCCGGAAGGCGGCACGCATGACCGGCGTACCTCCGGGTGCCCCGATGGCGACGGCCTTGCGGTCCCAGTCGACGACGTAGTCGCCTCCCCGGGGCGAGCCGACCGGTTGCGGGAGGAACGCCAGCTCCTGCTCGTACACCTGCTCCAACGTGCGATCTCCGGAGAAGAGGCCGTTGCACATCAGGATGGCCTGCTGCCCGTACCGGATCATCTCCCGCTGGGGCCGCCAGTAGTCGTAGTTCTCCTCCTGCTGAGCGCCCACGGAAGAGGTGGGCAGGGCCGGCCCGAGGAGGGTGATGGCGAGAACGAAAAGTCCGGTGCGTTTCATGGGACGGGTCCGTCGATGAGAAAGGAGCGCGGCAATGGGTTGGCTGATCTCAGAGCCGACTGGTGGTCACACCCGACGGCTACTTGATGCGCCGGTACGTCGCGTGCCCCACTCCGGTGATCTTCCCGTTCTGGTCCATCCGCACGTACTCGTTCTCGATGACGTCACCGTCCTCGGAGAGCGTGTTGATGATCACCTGGGTGACCCGACCGTTTCGCATGTTGGTGATGCGCGTGGTCCGCTCGTCCACGAACTCGACGGCGGTCTCGGCGTTCTCCTGCCCCCACACCGGTCGGAATTCGCCATCGAAGAGCGTGTTGTATCCCCACTCCGAGTCCTGACCCCGCGTGTTGGTCGAGGCCACGGTGATGCTCATCCCGCCGTCTCCCCACGCCTCGTACGTCATGATGTTCACGTACGGCGGAGGATTGTCCGAATCCATCCGCCACTCGCCGAACCGGTCGGCCGGGTTCTGTGCGGCTGCGTCGACGGCGCCGAGGAGGGCCACGGCGAAGGCGGCGAGAGCAAAAAGAGGGGTGCGCTTCGAGATCACGATGGGGCTCCGCAGTGTTCGAGTATGGTACGACGCGGATCGCTGCTATCCGCGGACGGCCAAGATAGGTCCCAGGCCACGTGCCGTCACGGGCGGGTCAGCGCCCGGGCGGTGTCCCATAGGGGTAGAGGCTCGTCAAGTCGACATCCTCGTACGGAAGTGCATCGAGGAAGGTCGTGCCGACGAACGGTCCCGGCGCCTCGACGACCACGATGGTGGGAGCGAAGCCGGTCTCGTCGAATCCTCGCCGGAAGTGGACGCGCGACTTGACCACGAACACGTCGAAGTCACCGGGGTCGAGCGGCCCGAAGCGGAAGGACTCGGGGTCGGTGATCTGCGTGTAGGTCGGAACGACGATGACTGCGCTTCGCGACCCGAACGCCACCACCGCAACGTTGTCGTACCCTCTCCAGGGCCCGAGATACGTGAGCTCCCCCTGGATGCGGGCGGGCGTTCCTCCCGACGGAGTGAAGCCTCCCACACCCGCGTCGAACGAGGTACCCGTCTCGGCATCCGCCGCCACCAACGAGTCGATGAGCGCCGCGTCACTGATGGCTCCATGAAGCACCCGCTCGACCCCCGCCGCCTCGAACGCCTTCAGGATGTGGGTTGCGTCTCCCGGCCGGTCGCTGTGGTCGCCTACGGCCACGGGAGTGGCGCCGCGTGCGACGGCATCGAGCACGATGCGAGCCGCTTCGTCGGGAAGAGGGTACGTCCCGCCGGCGAACTCCTCCCGCACGCTCCAGATGAAGTCGTTCATGTCGTCGGCGATTTCGTCGGCGAGGGCCTGATCATCGTTGGTCATGACGTGGACGGTGGCTCCCACATCGGGGACGTCGGACCAAGGATATCCGTAGAACACGCTGACGAAGACGTCGTCCTCGCGGGCTTCCCACCGCCGGGCTCGCTCCATGATGTCCATGGAGGGCGACTGCCCTGTCCATTGGACCACGGTGGCGGTGATGATGCCGGGCTTCCGGGTCGCCGTCGTAGGAGCGTACGTGCCCGACATCACCCGGTGCAGAGCCCGCGCCGAGCGCGCACCCTGAAGGGACGCGTCGTAATGGGGGTACCGCTTGGTCACGAAGGCGAAGTCGGCATGCTCGAGGAACTCGGCGTCCTCGTTTCCGTGGAGATCGAAGCTTGCCGCGATGGGCACGTCGGGTCCCACCACCTCCCGGAATCGTCGTGCGAGCTCGGCCTCGGGACGAGGGACGTCGCGAACCGCCATCGCACCGTGGAGGGCGAGGTACACGCCATCCACCGGCATCGCTGCCCGCAGATCCTCGATCATGGCGTCGGCGAATTCGTCGAAGGCCTCCTTGGAGTTCCAGCTGCGCGACGACCCACCGAAGACCCCGGCGGGTGATCGGAGACCAACCAGCTCCATGTCTCCGTAGTCGGCAGCCTGAGCTACGAACCCCCGCACGTACCCACCCGACTCCAGGACCTCGTCACCGACGAGCCGCTGACGCCAGTCGTCGGCATCGACATCGCCGCCGGGACAGAAGGTGCACGTCTCGTGCTGGAAGGTGGCTACGGCCACCCGGAACCGTGGCGCCTCGGCGGGTCCGGAGCACCCCGCCAACACCAGCGCGACCAACAGAAGGCAAAGACCGGGTCTCCTCGGACGAAGTGCCGGAAGCCGACACGCCGGGAGATGACGAAGGGGGCGCGGCGTCATGCGTCAGCTCTCGAGGGACGGAAGAGCGGCGGCGACCTGGGCACAACTCCCCTGGGTGGAGGCGCCACCCATGGCCACGACCACGAATCGGGAGAAGAACGACGGCTCGGCCATGGGAGCAATCCCTCTCATGGCGACGTCGAAGTACGCCTCCTCGGATGGGAATCGCACCAGCGACGACCGCACCCGATCCATCCAGGCGAAGTACTCGTCGTCGGGACCGAAGACGACTCGGCGAAGGTTGGCGCACGGCGAAAACACCGTGACGAGGTGGGCCGCCTCCCACCTCAACCCCGGAAGGGCACGCACGTCCTCTGCAATCTCCGGGAGCCGCTGGAGATACGCCGCACCGCCCGGCGTGGGGCTCGCTGCGACGGACATTCGGTCGGCCGCACGCTCGGCCGCCTGCACGCTGGCCGCGAGAGCCGACTCGGCCTCGGTATCGCCGGCCACACGCATGGCGCTGCTCAGCGCATCTCCTCCTGTCTGGACCAGGATGGATCCGACGAGGTTCGAGAGGAGGCTCGGCGCTGCGTCTGCGAGGAGGAACCCGACGGAGATGACCTCGCGGACAATCCTCCGCGCCTCGTCGTGTCGACCGGCGTCGGCATGGAGAGCGGCTTGGGCGAGGTGGGTGCTGGCCGCCGCGCGCCTACACGCAGTCCGAGGAAAGGGAGGAGAGAAGTAGGTATCGTCGTCCTCGAAGGGAAGGCGGTAGTACGCCCCCACCAGATCGAGGTCGGGGGCCGACGCGAGCATGGAGAAATCCGCGCGGGCGGGGTGGTCGGCCGCGTCACGAAGGAAGTCACGTTGCTCCGGCGTCAGCCCTCGCTCCACCCATGTCCAGATGGTGTCGGACCAGGACGGAGGCGCCTCCGTCCGGAACCCGTCCGGTGCCTCTTCCGGCATCCACGCTTCCTCGTAGATCCGCGACGGTTCCCGGAACTGCTCCGCATCGTGGGCGCCATACCCCGCCCGGGCCAGGGAGTGGAGAAGCTCACCGGCCTGCGCCGGCGTAACCGTCGAGTCGACGTCCGCCACATAGGGTCGGTACGCCTCGGCCACCGCCCCACGCCGCAGGGTCCGGTCGTACGACCACCCCCCGAGGGCGGAGAATACGGCGCCCACGGTGGAGGCGGGCACCAACGTCATGGACGGGATGACGGCCGCGAAGGCCCCAACCACGATGCCTACCAGCGCGAGTCTCGGCCACGCGGGAGCGCCGCGTACCGACCCGTCGGCCCGGACCAGGCCGCGCTCCACACCGGACTTCTGCCACGCCTCGATCTCGTTGCGTGCCAGGTCTTCGGCCCAGTCCTCCGGGTGCCACGACTCCCGCGCATGGTAGGAGAGCGTGCCTTCGGTGGCCCGAAGGACGAGTCCGAAAAACCAGATGAAGCCGGCGGGGGCCGCGGTACCGAAGGCGAGGCCCGCAGGCGTGATCCACCCTCGTGCCGCGAGGAAAAGAAGGACTCCGAACCCCACGACGAACCAGGTCGCCCCGAGGAGGTAGCAAAGCGGCGCCAGGAACCGGAGGCGCCCCACGGTGCGGCGTTCGTTGGTGCGCAACTGGGAGAACGCGTGCACCCCTTGGAGCAGGAAGCCGTTCTCCCGATCGCGGTCCGAAACGACGAGAGCCACCACGTGCCGCGTGTACCCCTCGGCGAGAGCCCTTCGAACCCGGCGGAGGAACCGGACCAATGTGACCACGGCGTCGGTGAACAGGGCGACGCCGAGGATGGTGGTGAGCAGGGTGAGCCACCACGCCTCCCCAAGGGGTCCGAGGCCGTAGGGCGAGTGGGGGACACTAAGAACGATCAGGAGGGGTACCACCAGCACGCTCGC
>CALJKZ010000532.1 GCA_937983085.1 uncultured Gemmatimonadales bacterium | reverse complement strand
CCGGTGTCGAGGGCCGGCATCCACCACCGGATGAGCCCCAGCCCCTCGAAGGACTCGGTGCTCTCGGCCATGTCGGCCATGTTCGGGTAGGTGACGCTCCCTGCGAAGCCCAGCCGGTCGAGGCTGTAGCTCTCCACCGCCACCACCTTCTCCGGCTCCGGATACGGGAAGGGCTCGAGGAGGACGTCGCTGGCCACGCCGAAGACGGCCGTGCTCCCCCCGACGCCGACCGCCAGGGTCGCGACGACCACCGCCGCGTAGCCCGGGTTTCTGCGCAGCTGTCGCGTCGCGCCTTTCACGTCGTCACCGAATCCCCTCATCGTCCACCTCCCCTCTCCGTAGCGCATGGCGTCCACAAAACTCCCGGTCGTCCGTAGCAGCAGACGGGCCCGGGCCACGACCGTCAGCTGGTTCCTCTCGCGCAGTTCCGCCCAGTGGCTCTGGACCTCGGCCTCCCACTCACGGCGCCACCGCTCCCGGGCATCCCCCGGGACCAGGCGACTCGCCGCCCGGACCATCCAGAGGGCCGCGGTGGGTTCAGGCGCTCGACTCATCCCTTCACCTCCGTCACCGGCGGCGTGGCCAGGAGCAGCGCCCGCGCCGCGGCGAGCTTGTCGGCCGCGTCGGCGAGGGCCGACTCGCCTTCGGTGGTGAGCTCGTACATCCGCCGCTGGGGCCGGCCTCCGCGGTGCGCCGCCTCCACCTCCTCCCATGTGCTCTTCAGGAGGTCGGCGCGTTCCAGGCGCCGGAGGGCGGGATAGACCGTCCCACTGGCCAGCCCCGTCACGTCCATGATGTCGAAGCCGTAGCGGTAGCCTGCGCCGACGGCCTGGAGGATGAGAGCCGTGACCTGCGTCATGCGGACGTTGCTCATTCTACACCTATCGTTTTCTGCATAGCTCGTTCTCTACATAGTATCCGATCCGGTGGAGCCGATGTCAACCAAGGGGGCCCGCGCCCTTATCTTTCGTGCATGCGCATCGTGTCCCTCGCCTGCTCCAACACCGAGATCGTCTGCGCCCTCGGGTGCGCCCATCTCCTCGTGGGTGTCGACGACCATTCCGACTATCCCGAGGATGTGGTGGCCGCCCTCCCGAAGGTCGGCCCCGATCTCGAGATCGACGTGGAGAAGGTCGCCGCCCTCGAGCCCGACCTGGTCCTGGCGACGCTCACCGTTCCCGGCCACGAGAAGGTGGTGGAGCGGCTCGAGGCCGCCGGTCTCCCGTTCATCGCGCCCGAGCCCGTGTCCATGGAGGACGTGTACCGGGACATCCGGGACATCGCCGAGCGGCTGGGTGTGCCCGAGCGGGCCGGGCCGCTCATCGACGAGATGCGGGCGGAGCTGGAAAGCGCAGAGCGAGCCGAGGACGGGCGGCCGACGATCCTCGTGCAATGGTGGCCAAAGCCCGTCATCACCCCCGGGCGTCACTCCTGGGCGACGGACGTCATCGAGGCCGCCGGAGGTCGGGCCGTCCTCGGCCACGAAGATCACAAGAGCCGTCCCATGACCGACGACGAGGTCGCAGAGGCCGATCCCGATGCCGTCGTCCTTTCGTGGTGCGGCGTGCATCCCGACAAGTACCGGCCGGACGTCGTGCTGAGGAACGAGCGGTGGCAGGATCTGGACTTCGTGAAGGAGGGCCGGGTGTTCTGCATCGGCGAGCCCTTCCTCGGGCGTCCCGGGCCTCGGCTGGTAGACGGTGTGAAGGCCATGCGGGAGGTGGTGCGGGCGGTTCGCGAGGCGTCTCCGGCGGGCTGACCACGACGGCGCCGCCGCCCGCCGATCGCCAGGCCCGCAGCCTCCGCGCCGAGCCGTTGCCCGGATGCCCAGCGGCACCTACGCTGTCGCCACCACCCACGCGGGAGCATCGATGAGCGACTCGACCATGGACCGCCGCACCTTCGCCCGTCTCTTCGCCGCCGGGGGCTCGGCGGCGCTGCTCGGTCATCCCCGGTTCGAGGGCTTCAAGCCCGAGCCCCTCAGTCGGGCCTCGCTGCGCCCCGGTCGCGTGGACTGGCAGGCCGTGCGCGATCAGTTCGTCATGCCCGAGAACGTGTCGGTCCTCAACGCGGCGAACCTCTGTCCGTCGCCCGCCGCCATCCTCGATGACGTCGTGGCCCACACCCGTCGTCTCGACTCGGAGCCCTTCCCCGCGTACCGGAGCGAGATCGGGGCCGCCAAGGAGCACACCCGCCAGGTCCTCGCCGACTTCCTCCGCGTATCCCCCGAGGAAATCCTCATCACGCGAAACACCAGCGAGGCCAACAACTGGGTGTCCACCGGCCTCGACCTCGGGCCCGGCGACGAGGTGGTGATCTTCGCAGACAACCATCCCAGCAACAACCAGGCGTGGAAGGCGAAGGGCGAGCGGCACGGCTACACCGTGCGGGAGGTCCCCCATGTCGACCCCCATCCCGGCGCCGACTACTACGTCGAGGCCTTCGAAGCCGCGCTCACGCCGAGGACGCGGGTGCTGGCCTTCATGCAGCACACGAACACGTCGGGCGACGTCTTCCCAGCCAAGGAGCTGTGCGCCATGGCCCGGGAGCACGGCGTCATCACCCTGGTGGACGGAGCCCAGTCCTTCGGCCTCATGGACGTCGACCTCTCCGACTGGCAGCCCGACTTCTTCTCCGGCAGCGCCCACAAGTGGCCGTGCGGCCCCAAGGAGACGGGCGTCCTCTACGTGAACCGGCGCATGCACGACCGATTCTGGCCCACCATGTACAGCGCCTACACGGGGCGGACGGGCCTCTCGCGAACGCACGAGGGAATGGGCCAGCGCGACACGCCGGCCATCCACGCCTTCGGCGCCCAGATAGAGTTCCTGTCGTCCATCGGCATGGCCGAGATCGAGGCCAGGAGCCGCGAGCTGGCCACGATGCTCGTGGAGGAGCTGAGCCGCATCGACGGCGTGCACATGTGGACGCCGACGCAGGCCGAGCGGCGGGGGGCGGTGGTCACGTTCCGGCCGGGTGAACTGGAGCCGCGGGAGGTGTTGGCCGCCCTGGAGCGCGACGGGATCGTCGCGGCGTCACGGGGTGGGTCGGATCGGCCAGGGATCCGGTTCTCGCCGCACTTCTACAACATGGAGGTGGATGTGGAGCGGGCGGTGGAGGCGATTGGGCGGTATGTGGGAGGTGGGGTTTGAGGGGTGGGTCTCTGACGGGGACCCGCTGAGCCACCTCGAGGGCTGGTGGAACACACTTCGCCACCTTAGTGTTAACCTTAAGCGTTAACACAATCCCCAACTGGCTTGGATATCTTTTTTCGCACGAAGAAGCTGGCGAAGCTGTGCACGGTGTCCAAGACCGCGGACAAGCAACTTGGCATGGAGCAAGCCAAGCGACTCCGCCGTCGCCTTGATGACCTGCGTGCGGCGCCTAGTCTTGAGGCAATGCGCCCCCCTTTTCCTGGGAGGTGTCACGAGCTGAAGGGGGATAGAAAAGGCCAGCTCTCACTCGACCTGTCTCACCCCTATCGCTTGATCTTCGTCCCAGGAGTGAATCCACCGCCCACCAAGGAGGACGGCGGTTTGGACTGGGCCCAAGTGCAGTCCGTCGAGATCGTCGACATCGAGGATACCCATGGTTGACGCCCGCACGAACGAGTACAGACCGGATCGCGTCTCTCCGCCCGGGGAGACCCTGCGCGACGTGATTGAGGAGCGCCATCTCTCGCAGGCAGAGTTGGCGACGCGAATGGGCAGGCCAAAGAAGACCATAAGTGAGATCATCAATGGCAAGGCCGCCATCACCAACGAGACTGCGCTGCAGTTGGAGATGGTGCTCGGTGTGCCCGCTGAGTTCTGGAGCACGCGTGAGCAGCACTATCGCGAGTACTTAGCCCGCTTGGAAGAGGCTGCGGAGTTGGAGCGGCTGCACGACTGGTCTAAGGCCTTCCCGATCCGGGCGATGGTGAAGCATGGGCTCCTACCCTCTGTCCGAGACCGAACTGAACAGGTCCGACGCCTGCTCCAGTTTCTCGGAGTCTCCCGCCCCGATCAATGGTCGGAGGTCTACGAACACTACGCCGTCTCGTTTCGCCGTTCGTCGGCTTTCGAAGCGGATGCGAATGCATTGGGCGTCTGGCTTCGGGCGGGCCTACTGAAGGCTCAGGCCATGCAGGTAGCCCGGTATGATCGGGACTCGTTCGCCGAGGCCCTCACGGAAGCTCGTGCCCTCACGCGTGAGCGGCCTGAGGTCTTCCAGCCACGTTTGATTGAGGCCTGCGCGGCCGCCGGAGTGGCTGTGGCCTTTGTACCACAGCTACCCAAATCGAGGGTCAGTGGGGCGACTCGTTGGTTGGCGCCCGACCTTGCCTTGGTCCAGCTATCTCTCCGGTACAAGACTGACGACCACCTCTGGTTCACGTTCTTTCACGAGGCCGCTCACATCCTACTGCACGGGAAGAGGGCCATATTCCTCGACACGAGCCGCGGTGAAGGCGAAGAAGAAGATGAGGCGAACGCGTGGGCTGCGGACTTTCTCATTCCCCCACCATGGATGGCAGAACTCACGACTGTCCCTGTGTACAGCAAGGCCATCATCCGCGAGTTCGCCGACAAGATTGGGATCTCGCCGGGAATTATCGTAGGTCGGCTACAGCATGATGGCTTGCTCCCCCGTAGTCACTGCAATGATCTGAAAGTCCGGTTCGAATGGGCGACCGGAGGGAGTCGCTAGGAATAGGTCTCCAAACCCATGGTCAACAGGAGTGTGTAGATGGCATCGAGCGAAGCAAGCCATCTCCCGCAAGAGATCCAGCAGGTTCGTGACCGAGCCGAGCAACTCTTGACGGCTGACTTTGCCCGAAGGTCACTCGGCGAGAATAGCTTCGCCGAGGCCGATCAGGCGAAGGAAGACATCGCACGACGGGTACTCGACACGTGTGATGACTTGGCGGGCATATCCGATTTGCTAGGCCATACGAATGTCGCGTTCGTAGCGCACCAACTCAGCAACGCGCTGGCTCAAGTCGAACCGCTCGGTACACAGATTGACAAGCTCGCAAAGCAAATACACGAGAACAGTTTCCCAACGAACCGGCAGGCTCTTCTCCGCGAGGTCCCGGACAAGGCCAGAGCTGCCATGACCCACCTGCAACCGGTGGCCACTGAGGTAAGATCTCGAGTCAACCGGCGGCGCCTAGAATCGGCGTCCCTCTCCAAGATGCGGGAGGAGAGCGAAGATCAACTCCGTGCGATCACTAAGGCTGGGCAAGACGCCGACAAGGCCCTCGAAGCCATCAGGGCCGGGGCCACCAAGCGGGTCGTCCAAGAAGGCGGCGACAAGTTCTCGGCCCTGCGAGATAAGCTGGCTAGTCGTGAATCCGCGTGGTTCGCCGCGGCGTGTTTGTCAGCAATAGCTCTCGTGAGCGCGGTTGGGTTTATCGTTTTCTTCGATACCGCTTTTGATGCGGCGGGCGAGTGGCCCGTTGTCGTTGCTGACTTGTTCCGGCGCGTGCTAGCGGTATCCGTCCCGGCGGCGTTCCTCCGAATTACGCTTGGGAAATACAACGCTGAGCGACACCTGCGCCTAATATACGAACACCGAACGCGTGTTCTGGAACAGTACAGCGTGTTCGAAGCAGCGATCGGCGACGATGTCGAATCGAAGAATCAGCTACGGATGGAAGTGGTACGGATGATCTTCAATGATCCGAAGACGGGCTACCTAGGATCCGAGCCTGGCACGGACTTGAACCTCAGCCCTGTCGTCAACTTGGTGGAGGGCTTAGGGAGTGGTCGCAGGTCCGGATAGATCCACCGGTCTTAAGGCACGGACGCCGTACCCCGCCTCGACACCGGCGACCTGAATGGTTGGCACTCCTGCCGCGCCTTGGCACTCCATCTGGTCATGTTGCTGAACCACCTCTACGTTGATATCATACGAACGTATGAATCAATCGGACCAAGCAGCCCCGCCCGCCACCGACCAAGGCGAATCGACGAGGTCAGACCTCATCGCCGCCGGCCGAACCCTCTTCGCCCAACGCGGCTTCGACGGCACCTCCGTCCGCGCCCTGACGAAGGAAGCCGGCGCCAACCTCGGTGCCGTGACCTACCACTTTGGCTCGAAGCGGGACCTCTACGCAGCCGTCCTCGAGGACGGTCTCCGCCCGCTGGCTGGGCGCGTCGTGCGGACCGCGAAGGCCAAGGGCTCGGCACGTGAGCGCATGCTCGCCGTCATGGAGGCCTACTTCGCCCACTTCGCCGAGCGCCCCGAGATGCCCTACCTCCTCCTCCAGGAGGTCGCCGCCGGCAAGGAGCCCCCAGCGGTCATCCGCGAGATCATCGGCACGGTGAAGAAGACCCTGGCCGGCCTCCAGCGAGAGGGCGAGAAGGACGGCTCCGTTCGCCCGGGCCATCCGGTCCTCACGGCGCTGAGCGTCGTCTCCCAGCCCATCTACCTGACTCTCGTATCGCCGATGCTCCGCACCGTGGGCGGCCTCGACCTCGCCGACCCCGAGACGCGGCGGATGGCGGTGCAGCA
>CALJKZ010000531.1 GCA_937983085.1 uncultured Gemmatimonadales bacterium | reverse complement strand
ACGACGGCCTCGCCTACTCGGCGGAGTGGGGCACGGGTGTCGTGGTGGTGGATGTGGGGAACCGTCAGTGGGGCGGGAGCATCGAGAATCCCGTCTTCGTCACCTCCTTCCCCCTCACCACCGGATCGACCCACGCGGTCTTCCCGTACTACCAGGAGTCCACGGGCCGCTTCCTGCTCATCGTCGGTGACGAACGCGTACAGCGCCGCGGCCTCGCATGGCAGGGCACCGGTCCGGACCACCGGCAGCAATACGACCCGGAGACGGGAACCGGCGGGTATCCCCGTGCCACGTCGGGCTACACGCAGATCGTCGACTTCACCGATCCCATGAACCCCGTCCAGCTGGCCCGGTACGAGGTAAGCGAGTACGGGACCCACAACATGTGGGTGGAGGACGACATCCTGTATCAGGCCTACTACGAGGGCGGCGTCCGCATGGTGGATCTGTCCGGAGACCTCATGGGCAACCTCTATACACAGGGTCGTGAGCTGGCCGTGTACAAGGCGTACGACCCTCTCGGATACATCCCCAACTCGGCGGCGGCCTGGGGCGTGATGCCGTGGAAAGGCCACATCTTCTTCGCGGACATCAACTCCGGTGTATGGTCCGTGAAGATGCAGCCCACGGAGCGACCTGTCTCGTAAGCGGCGTATGACGACCCCGTAGGAATGAACATGACCAACCCCGCCTCAGCACCCCGCCCCCGGCGCAGCGCCGTGCTGCGTGTCGCCTGCGCCTTGGCTTGCGCCGCCTTCTTCGCCGCCGCCTGCTCCGACGAGGGTCCGGTGTCCGGACCCGGGACCATGACCGCTACGCTGGTGGGTCCGAACGGGGCCGAAGGCGCGGCGCTGGTCTCCATTCTCGGCGACGGCATCGGCTCGGTCTCGGGCGTCGGAACCACCACCGTCCATGCCCGGTCGGGGGACAGCGAGCTGCGCCTCGTACTCATCGATCAGACGGGCGGCACGCTGTCCTTCGAAGTAGCCGTGCCCGATACGACCCAACCCCCCGCCGTGGTGATCCACGAGGTGGCGGGTCCCGACGACGCGCTGCGGCCCAGCGTCGACGGCTACACGGTGGAGTTCGCCCGATGAGGGGGGCGCTGAGATGCGGTGAGTCGCGACGGCCCCTGACCGCCCGGCTGCTCGCGGCCGGTGGGCTGCTTGCGGCCGGCGTGCTGCTTGCGGCCCCCCTCGGTGCCGGGACGGGCGTCTCCCTCGCCGCGCAGGACATCGAGGCGGAGGCCCAGCTGCGCGGGATACCCCTCCCCGACTCGTACTACCGGACCGTTCGCGAGAACCCCGACGCCTTCTCCCTTCCCAACGGCCTCTTCCGCGTCGACTCCAACGGTCTGAGGCGCGCACCCGTCACCGGTACGGCGAGCGTGCCGGTGGTCCTGGCCCTCTTCTCCGACTCCGAGGATCCCTACCCCCAGTTCTCCGAGACCGAGATCCAACGCGTCCTTTTTGATGGCCCGGCCGCCGCGGGCACCATCACCGAGGCGATGACGGAGATGTCCATGGGCTACTTCACCGTCACCGGTGACGTCTTCCCGTGGGTCCGCACCTCGAAGACCATGCTGGAGATCGTGGGCACCGAGAGCGGCTTCGGTGAGGATGCCGACCTGGGGAGCTACTACGTGGAGGCCCTCGACCTCGTCGACCTCGACGTGGATTTCGGGCAGTACGACAACGACGGGCCGGACGGGGTGCCCAACAGCGGAGACGACGACGGCATCGTGGACGCACTCGTGTTCGAGTATCTGGAGATCGCCGGTTCGTGCGGCGGTCCGTCCATCTGGCCCCACCGGTCCAGCATGCGATGGCGGACGGGCACGAACGAGCCGTACCAGACCGACGACGCCAGCGCCCACCCGGAGAAGGACGTCATCGAGGTGGACGGCTACATCACCCAGGGCGTGAGCGACTGCACCGGTCAGAACCTGCAGACGGCCAACGTCGTTTCCCACGAATACGGCCACGTCCTCGGACTGCCGGATTACTACCACTGGGTGGACCGCTCGGCGGGTCCACGGGGTCGCCGGTGGGTCCTGGGGTGCTGGGGACTCATGGCGGCGGGCTCGTGGGGCTGTGGTGACGTCGAAGAGGAAGGGGAGCTCCGCGACCCCTTCGGACCGAGCCACCTGAGCGCCGCGTCGAAGGAATGGCTGGAGTGGGTGGACCTGGAGGACCCCGGGGAGGTGTGGAACGAGGAGATCGTCCTGGAGCCCATCCAGACCTCGGGGCACGGCCTGAAGATTCCGTTGGAGCCCGGCGGTCAAGAGTTCCTTGTGGTGGAGTACAGAGGCCAGATCGGCTTCGATCATCAGCTCCCCGCGGCGGGTGTGCTCTTCTACCACCGCGACGAGAGCCTGCCCCTCGGCGCCAAGCCGGACCCCACCACCGACGATCCCTACCCCCTCGCCATCTTGGAGCGCGACGACGACGACGGTCTGGTGCGCATGGCCACCGAGGGAGGCAATCGGGGCGTGGCCGGCGATGCGTGGGGTATCGGGGAGGTGTCGGGCAAGCTCAACTACCACTCGCGCCCGCAGTTGGCGCTGAACGACGGCGGGTACGCCTCGGTCATGGTGCACGAGGTGCGCGTGGAGGGAGGCCAGGCGTTCGTCACCCTCTCCACGGGCACGACCCCTCGTCTCGTGGCCCCGGGTGGACCCTTCGAGGTCATGCAGATCCGGACCTTCGATGCCCCGGTGCGCATCGCCGGAGGCCGCGGTCCCTACTCCGGAGTGGGTGACCTGCCCTCGGGCTTCTCCCTCGAGGCCGTGGGAGACGAGCTCGTGCTACGGGGCTCCCTCACGGAGGTCGGCCCCTTCGAGTACAGCTTCCGGGTCCGGGACTCGGCCGGGAGCGAGTCGGAGCCGGTGGTCGTCCAGGTGTCGGCGCCCATCGAATGGGACGTGGACCAGCTGGCCCTCCTCGACATGATCCTCGACGACGATTCCGATGCCCTCACCCCCGGCGACCTCGCTCACCTGGACGCCATCGGCAACGACAACGGCCGCTACGACGTCGGGGATCTGAGGAAGTGGCTCCGGGAGAACGACTAGCGGGTCAGCGCCGCCAGGCCCGCCGTCCGTTCGCGCGCATCCTCGCTCCATCGCGAACGCCCTCGCGGTACCAGCGGATCTGAGCCCGTCCTGCACGGGCGTCACGGCCGGCCCGGGCCCAGGCTCGTGCGCCGCGCGCAGTGGCTCGGGCGCTCCGCGCCTGCCCGCGGGCTCCTCTCACGCTCGACCGGGCTCCCCTGACGCCGGCACGCGCCCCTCTCATGGCAGGACGACGGGTGCGCATTTCCTGAAGGGTCGAGAGCTGGTCTTCGGTGAGAATGCCTTCGATGCGGGCTCGTCGGTCTCCCGCGTCCGGCTGACTCTGTCGCATCTCCTGGACCAACGCCCGCATCTCGTCACGGTCGATCTCACCAGCACGCAGTCGCGACCGCATCTCGTCCATCTGGGCGCGCGACACGGCCCTCCGCTCCACGCTCTCGGCTCGGAGCTGCTCCAGCGCGGCGAGCTGGTCCTCGGTCAACTGGAGACGTTCCCGGACCGCCATCACCCGCTCCGGTACCGACGTGATTCGCGTTCTCCGATCCGTCGCGTCCTGGGCTGCCGCATCCGCCCCCATGGCCATCGCCATCACCGCCGCCGTTACCAGAGCCCTGGTATGTCCCCTCATGATCCCTCCTCGATCCCTTGTCAGCGCCGGACGGAATTCCCGTCCGTACACACCATGGAGTGCGGTGGTCGAGGCTTCGTTAACCGAGGAGGGCGTCGCGCATGACACGGGACCATTCGGCGAGGGAGTGCTGGAGATAGCGGGCGGGCTCGGCTGGCGTTCGGCCTATGGGCCCCTCGTTGCCGGCCTCCACCTCCGCGTGGCCGAAGGTCGGGCCCGGGAGTGCCAGGACCTCTCCGGCTGACGAAGCCCAGTCCCTGGCATCCGAGAAACGGAAGACGTGACGGAAGCCGACCGCCTCCGCCATGGCCGCCCAATCGAGGCGCCGGGCGCCGGCGACGGGCTGTCCACCGGTGATCTCGTAGACCCCGTTGTCGCAGACCACCAAGATGTAGTTCGACGCCCACACGTGGACTGCCGTGGCCAGGGTGCCGAGGCACATGAGCATGCTCCCGTCGCCGTTCAGGCAGATGACCTTCCGCTCGGGTCTCGCCAAGGCGACCCCCAGGGCGAGGTCGGCTGCGTGACCCATGGCGCTGTCGGCGGAGGCGAAGTCGAGATCGCTGTCGGACAGTCGCCCCCACGGCCGCACCACGCTCATGGTGGTGACCACCACCTCGTTCGTCCGATGCTGCGCCAGGGGCTGCAGGAGTTGGGCCGTGGTGAGCATGCGGTCAGTCCACCGACCGAAGTAGGATCAGAGCAGTCGGACGCCCGCTCTCGTGGGTCGATTTCACCAGATCGCCGAAGGCTTCGGCGACGTCATCGCCCTCGTCGCACACGGACCAGGGGATGCCCCACGCGTCGAGGGTCGGCTCGGTGAGGAGCGCCGTGGAGTCCACGTCCGGCCGGGTGAGGGACTCGAGGGTCCGCTCGTCGCCGGGGTCCACGCCGTGACGGCGCATCTTTGCATAGCCACGGCCGGTCACGACCAGGGGCACGGGAGCGGCCATGCGGATGGCCGTGCCCCGGAGGGCGTCGCCCGACTCGAGGAGGCCTGTATTCTGGATGACCACCAGGGGGGATGCGCCCCCCAGCCAGAGGCCGGACGCAAGAGCCACGCCTTCGCCCTCACGGGTCACGGTGATCAGCCGGATGGTGGGATGGCGCACGACCTCGTCGAAGAGGGGTCCCGACGTGTTGTCCGGAATCCCGACCACGTGCGTGACCCCCGAACGGAGCAGGGCGTTCACCGTTCGGGTCGCGGGGAACACGCGGGAGGCGCCCGCCGCCGGGTGGTGACCACGCCAGCAACCAGGAGGGCGGCGAGCATGGATCCTGCGCCGAGCGCCAACATGGGCTGGGTCCAGACGAGGATGACGAGGATGGCGATGTAGAGGACGATGGTGAGCGCCGGCAGGACGGGATGTCCCGGCATGCGGAAGGGGCGCTCGAGATCGGGGCGGGAGGCTCTCAGCTTGAAGTAGCCCAGAAGGACCATGGTGTCGACGGTGATGGCCACGGTCATCATGAATCGGATGAGGAACTCGAAGGCGCCGGTGAGCGCCAGCAGGGCGATCCACGCCGAGATGAAGTAGAGGGCGTTGCGAGGAGTCCCCCGTTCGTCGACCTGGGTGTAGGCACGCGGGGCCAGTCCGTTCTGGGCCAGACCGTACGCCACGCGGGGCAGCCCGAGGAAGTTGACGTTGGCGCTGCTGATGAGGATGAGGAGGCTCGCCACCACCACGATGGTCCCGGCCGCGTCTCCGAAGACCGCCGCCGTCGCGTCGGCCGCCACCAGCTCGGAGCCGGCCATCTCGGCGGGCGTCATGGCGGCGAGGAAGGAGATGTTCATGAGGAGGTACAGAACCATCACGGCCATGGCGCCTCCCAGCAGGATGCGCGGGAGTGCCCGTCCGGGATCCATGACCTCCTCCGACATCTTGGCGGCATCCTCCCACCCGTAGTAGGCGAAGGAGATGGACTGGTAGGCCAGCGCGTAGCCCAGCAGTCCGGCTACCTCTCCGCTCACCAGAGCCTCGGTGCCGAGTCCGGACGCGTTGCCCCCGGCGATGCCCACGGCCGCGATGATGAGGACGATGAGGACCTTGATGAGGGTGGTGACGTTCTGGAAGGTGGTGCTGGTCTTCAGGCCCCGGGTGTGCAGGACGAAGTACCCGAGGACCACCGCAAGGGCGAGGATCCGAACCGAGCCGGTGCCGGTGAGGGTGATGATGTAGGTGGCGATGAGCACGGCCTTCGACGCGCCGCTGAAGCCACGGGTCACGAGGAGCTCGGACCAGCCCGCGACGAACCCCATGGTGGGGCCCCAGGCGTGGCGGGCGTACACGAACTTCCCTCCCGCCTCGGGGAGGGCAGCGGCCATCTCGGCGAGCACGAGGGTGCTCAGGCCTGCCACCACGCCGCCGAAGAACCACATGGCCAGGATGGTGACCGGGTCGCCCAGGTATCCGGCGATGAGGCCGGGCGTACCCAGGATGCCGGCGCCGATGACGATGCCGACGGTGACGGCGAGGCCGTCGCGCACGCGGAGGACGCGCTTGAGCTTTCCGGATTGGGTATCGACGGTCACGGCGTCTCCTCGGGCGGCGGGCGAGCGGCAACATGAAGGTCGATCCCGCCCTTGGCTAGGAGCCTGCCGGGTAATCGGGCGAGCCGCGTTGGGAGCGCCGCTCTCTATCCGCCGAGGATCAGCGCGACCACCCGTCCCGGGCCGTGGACGCCGCGCACCATGACCTGACCGATGTCCGCTGACTTCGATGGACCCGAATGGAGGCCGAGGGCCGAGGGGAGGTCGGATTGGAGGGAAGCCAACGCGTGGGCCAGTGTGGGGTGCACGTCCCGGACATCGACGAGCACCACGTGGGTGGGCACCAGCAGTTGAGTCCTTCGACCATCACGAGAATCTAGAACGAGACTTCCAGTTTCTCCGATTGCCGCTCTGGCTCTGGAGATTCCCAGGTCGGCGACCGTTGGATCGGCGAGAGGTAGATGGGTGATCGCTCGGCTCACCCCCGCCCCCAGGCAGACCGAGCCTGGCTCGGCCAGGGAACCGATCCAGCGGGTGGCGGCGGCCTCGTCCTCGAGGGCCACCACCTCCCCTCCAGCGGATTGGAACAGCATTCTAAATTGTTCCGACGGGGCTTCCGAGGGATGGGGCCGCTCACCCAGGAAGGGACCGGGGTGGCTCGGGCTCGGGCCCTCCCCTTCACGACGGGTCCGGGTGGCTCGGAGGCGACTGAGGATCCGTTGCCGGGAGGCGGCGGCTTCGGGGCTCATTCGATTCCCTCCTTCCAGAGGGTCCGGAAGCTTTTCGGGCTGGGTCGTGGAGCCGTCCGTTCCTGCGTCCACCCGTTGATGACGGGCAGGGAGGAGGCGATGGG
This sequence comes from uncultured Gemmatimonadales bacterium, assembly GCA_937983085.1. Taxonomy (GTDB): domain Bacteria; phylum Gemmatimonadota; class Gemmatimonadetes; order Longimicrobiales; family Gaopeijiaceae; genus UBA2589. The sequence goes on along the minus strand of CALJKZ010000531.1, from coordinate 4,267 downwards.
CGCCCATGGTGTCCGCCGTAGCCCCTCGCCCGCGAGGCCGAAGACTCCGGGGCGTTTCGCCGCGGCGGCATAGAGGGACGACCCGAGACGTTCGGCCCGGGGGACGAGGCCTGCCTCCACTCCCTTCCGTCGCCAGTGGAGCAGCAGTTCGGGAATGGGGATCCGGACGGGGCAGACATCGGCGCACGCGCCGCAGAGGCTGGACGCGTGGGGCAGGGGCATGCCCTCCTCGAGACCGAGGAGACCGGGAGCCAGGATCGCACCGATGGGACCGGAGTACGTCCACCCGTAGGCGTGGCCCCCGGTCTGTCGGTAGACGGGGCAGGTGTTGAGGCACGCGCCGCATCGGACACAGCGGAGCGCCTCCCACGCCTCGTCGTCGTCGAAGAGCCGGGTGCGGCCGTTGTCCACCAGGACTACATGCACCTCGTCCGGACCGTCCTCTTCGTCGTCCCGGCGGGGCCCCTGGAGGAGGGACACGAAGTTTCCGATGGGCTGCCCCGTGGCCGCGCGTGCCGTGAGCTGGAGGAATCCCGCGAGATCGGCGAATCGCGGCACGACCTTTTCGATCCCCACGAAGGCCACGTGGACGGGGGGAACGCTGGTCGAGAGCCGGATGTTGCCCTCGTTCTCGATGAGGGCGAGGGTGCCCGTGTCCGCTGCCAGGAAGTTGCCTCCCGAAATGCCCAGGTCGGCGCCGAGGAACTCCTGTCGGAGCGCGCCGCGCGCGGCACGGGCCAGGCGGCCGGGATCGGCGTCCATGGGCGTGCCGAGGCGGTCGTGGAAGAGCCGTCGGCAGTCGTCCAGGCTCTTGTGGATGGCCGGGCCCACGATGTGGCTCGGTGGCTCACCCAGGAGTTGGATGATGTACTCCCCCAGGTCGGTCTCGACCGGGCGGACGCCCAGGCCCTCGAGGTGGCGGTTCACCGCCAGTTCCTCGCTGAGCATGCTCTTCCCCTTCACCGCCGTCCGGATGCCGTGCCGGTGCACCAGCGAGTCGAGAACCGCCAGGGCCTCGTCGCCGGCGTCGGCCCAGTGCACCGTGGCCCCGTTTCGGATGAGGGCTTCCTCGGCCTGCACGAGGTACTCGTCGAGGCGGCTCAGGGCGTGGGTCTTCACGTCCCGCGCCCAGTCCCGCCACGCCTCGGCCTCGATCCCGGCGTAGGCCTCCCGCCGCTTCGCGTCGAAGGCCCGCGTGGCCGACCCTACCGCTTCCCGCGTGTCCGGGTGGTTTCGGATGGTGTCCGTGGCGGCGGCCCGATAGGCGCCGGGGTCGGGCCAGTCGTACCCGCTCACGTCACGTCCCGGAGGGGGTCGCCCGCGTCCGGCGTTCGGGTCGCCTGCCAGAGGAGCCGGGCGACATGGACGAACGACCGCTCCTCCCGCTGTCCCTCCGCCCGGCCCCGCATCTGGAGAAGACAGCCGCCGTCCGCCGAGGTCACCACATCCACGTCGGGGAGCGTCTCGAGCTTCCGGTCCGCCATGCCCGCCGACACCTCGGGCATCTTGGCACTGAAGAGACCCCCGAAGCCGCAGCACTCCCGATCCGCCTCCCACGGGACGACCTCGGCTCCCCCGTTCCGGAGGAGGTCGACGGGCTCGCGCTCCACGCGCAGCTCCCGAAGGGCGTGACACCCGTGGTGATACGCGACGCGAGTCCCGGCGAGTCCTGAACCGAGGGACTCCACGCCCAGGACGTGCACCAGGAAGTGGGACAGCTCCCACGTCCGCTCCGCCAGGCGGCGGGCCTCGGGGGTGCCCAGAAGTTTCGGGTACGACGAGCGAATCATGGCTGCACAGCTGCCCGAGGGCGCGACGACGTGGTCGGCTTCATCGAAGACCGAGAGGGTGTGCTCCGCCATGATGCGGGCGTCCCGGGCATGACCGCTGTTGTGGGCGGGCTGCCCGCAGCACGTCTGGGCCTCGGGAAACTCGACCTCGACGCCGAGGTGGCGCAGAAGCCGAACCGCATCGGCGCAGGCGTCCGCGAAGAACTGGTCCGCCAGACAGGTCGCGAAGAGGGAGACACGCATCTAGTCGGCCCCGGGGGCATCCGGGAGGATCTCGAAGACGGCCGCCCGTTGGGCGTCGTGGGCCAAGCGGTAGCGGGGATCCTCGAGGAGGTAGAGCGAGAGCTGGGGGTTCCGGGTGGGCTCCACCACGATCCAGCGGGCGCCGAAGTGGTCCGTCAGGGCCTGGTGGGTGTCCGTCGCCGTCCCGTCCGAACACGGGAAGGCGTCGCACGTCCACTCCGTGGTGGCGTCCACCGACAGGAAGAAGAACTCCCAGTAGGACGCGGGATCGTAGGCGAAGAGAAAGACCGGATCCATTCCGCCGAGGTAGCGGTTGGTACGGTTGTTCGCAAAGAGGGGCCCGAAGTTGTCCCAGCGGGCGTGGAAGACGACGTCTCCGGGCTCGCTCGCCGACTCCAGAAAGTCGGCGGTCTCGGCCAGGGTCGACGCGGGAAAGGCCACCAGCGAGACGTTGAGCGCGTGACGCCAGCCGAACCAACCGAGGTGGAGCGTGAGAAGCGCCACGGTCGCGAGACGCACTGCGCGGCGCCGGCCCTCCGACCCCGCCGACCACGCGCCCCGGGCCATCCGCCACGCGAAGGGGAGGGTGAGGGCGCCGAAGGCGACCCACTGCTCCAGGGCGCGACGTGCGGAGGTGAGGGCCAGGACGAGGAAGAGGGCGGAAAGAGCCGCCGCCGACCACACCAGGGTGGCGACTTCCTGGCGACGGACCGGGGGTGGGGTGGCTGTGCCCGCGCGCTCCGGCTCCACGCCGGTCCCACTGCCGCGGAGGAGCAGGACCATGGACGCCGACCAGGCCACGGCGAACAGTCCGGCCATCCGCAGCGCCTCGGCGGGGCCGAGGGGAACCAGTTCCCCGGCGAAGGTCAGAGGTAGGTCCAGCGCCTTCAGGGTGAAGAGCTCCACGAGCTGGACCCGGAGCAGGGAGGCGGCTTCGACGGCGTCGGGTCGGGCGGCCCACCCGAGGACGGCTCCGGCCAGGGCGGCCGGGAGGGCGAATCGAAGCGGTACGGCTCTGTCGTCGGGATCCCGGCCGAGGGCCACCGTCACGGGCACGCGGATCACCGAGTATGCGGCGGCCACCAGCGGGCCCATCCAGAAGAGGCTCAGGTGGAGCCAGCTGATGACCGCGCTGAGGAGGGCTACATGCCACGCTCGGCCGCGAACGCACACCGAGAGGAGGGCCAGTGCCGCGGCCAACGAGAGGACGTGGGGCCGCAGCATGAGATTGCGAAACAGGACGTTGGGCACCGCCAGCAGGAACAGCGCGGCCCACCACCCGGTGCCTTCCACGCCGTGGCGCCTCAGGACCGCCATGAACGCGAACCCCAGGGTGAGGGTCAGGATCAGCGCGCCCCCGCGGATGCCCCATTCCACTCCACCCACCGCGGCGAAGGGGATGGTGAACACGTGGAAGCCCCACCACAGGTCGCCGCCGGTCTCACCGATGATGGAACGGGTCGCCCACGGCAGCGAGGTATCGAAGGCCGAGCCCTCCAGGTAGGCCAGGGCATGCCCGATGTGATAGAAGGCGTCGAGATCGGCGACCCGGGGATAGAGGGACACAGGCGCCGCCAGGACGACGGCGCTGACCGCGGGGGGCTGGAGCGCCGGAACGCGATCCGTGACGAACTGGGGATCGACGGCGGCATCGTCTTCATGCCGCCAACATGTCCGGCGAATCGGCGATGCGGCAAGAGAGCCCCCCTGGGCGGGATCGTCTCAGCGGCCGTCATGACCCGGCCGGTATCGGCGGACCGCGCCGGCCTCGATATCCGCGTCCGTCCACCGGATCGACTTCATCTCTCCGCGCGCGAACATGGCGGCCTGATCGTCGAAGTGGGGCGAGTCCTCCCGGTTGCTCTGACCGTACGAGAGGATGGTTCGGGCCACGGGCTCGGCGCCCCCGAGCTCAACGACGAAGACCCAGCCGTCGCCCCGATTCGCGGCCTGTCGGCCGTCGTCGGTCGCGGCGAAGGAGAGAGTACGGAAGCACCCCATCCCCCCCTCGCAGCCCGCCACCGGCAGATCGATGTCGCCGCGGATGACGCGGTGGACGTCGCCCCAAGGCACGTCGAGGGGCGTCCCCGCCGCCCGCATTTCACCGACGACATGGTACAATGCGGCGATGGCCGGTCCGTGGGCGGCTACTCCCGAAGGCGTCTCCATGGGTCGCTCGGGGGTCCACGGGATGGCGAAAAGGCTGTCGACGCGGTCGCCGTACTCGTCGAACC
>CALJKZ010000530.1 GCA_937983085.1 uncultured Gemmatimonadales bacterium | reverse complement strand
ACCCCCGGAACCGCCGATCGCGGTGTGGTACGACGACTGCGTCGAGGCCATGGCCTCGCCATCGTGGTCGATTTCGCTCGGGGGGCGGTGATGACCGCGGTGGGCATCGCTACGGGTCGGTATCTCATGGCGGTGTTCGTGGCGCGTTGGCCGCTGGACGAGGGCGGGTCACTGGCGGTGCTGGGCGTCGCAGGCGCGGGCGCGCCGCGGATTCTCCTGCACGACCTGGGCGGTTTTCGGCGACGGAAGGTCTGGTTCACGGCGGGCCTGGCCGTGGGACTGCTGGGGAGTCGACTCCTATGAAGAAGGCGCATCCGAAAGGCACCGGAGCGACGGAGGCCCGTCCCCCATCCGAGGCGACCGCACGGAGAGAGCTCCCCGTGTCGACCCGCGCCTCGGTCTTTGCACGCGCGTTGACGGTGCAGGGCTCCTGGAACTACCAGACCATGCTCGGCTCGGGTTTCGCCTACGCGCTCATGCCCGCGTTGCGAGCCTTGTCCTCCGACGGGGAGGCGCTGGAGCGCGCCGTCCGTCGGCACCTGGAGCACTTCAACGCCCATCCGTATCTGGCAGGCGTGGCCCTCGGGGCGGTTCTCCGCCTCGAAGCCGACGGCGCCGATCCCGCTACGGTAAGGAAGTTGAAGCTCGCGCTGCGCGGACCGTTGGGAAGCCTCGGCGATGCCCTCGTGTGGGCCACCGTGCTTCCGGGCACGGCCCTGGCCGCTCTCTCGCTCTTTTGGCTCGGGGCTTCGCCTTTGGTTGCGGCCCTCTCCTTCGTGGTGGTCTACAACGCAGTCCACGTGCTGCTTCGCGTGTGGGGCTTCCGGGCGGGCCTGGATGCGGGGCGCGACGTCGGACGGGCGCTCTCGAAGGCCGACCTCTCGGGCTGGACCCGTCGCCTGGAGCCGGTGGTGGTGCTCCTGCTGGGCGTCCTGACGGGGGCCGTCGTCGGCTCCGACCAGGGTCTGTTCCCGACCGGCCCCCTGTGGGCCCTACTGGCAGCAGCCGCCTTCGCCGTTGGACTCCTCGGCGGTCACCGGGTGTGGAGGCCGGCGGCGGTCGTCACCGTGGCCGCCATCGGCCTGGTGGCCGTCGCGGGGGTGGTGTCATGAGCCAGGACTTCGTGGCCCGGACGGTTGAGATCGTCAATCGGGCGGGCATGCACGCGCGTCCCGCCGCGGAGCTCGTGAAGCTGGCCGGACGCTTCGAAGCGGAAGTTCGTCTCGAAAAGGACGGACTCGAAGTGAACGGCAAGAGCATCATGGGGGTCCTCATGCTCGCGGCGGAGCAGGGGAGCAGCCTCAAGATCTCCGCACGGGGAGACGATGCGGAGGATGCCGTTTCGGCGCTTTCCGCCCTCGTCTCCCGCGGCTTCGACGAGATCGAGAGCTGATGTCGCACATTCTCGACGGCTCACCCGCCTCGGAGGGCATCGCTTCCGGGAAGATCTTCCTCCTCGAGTGGGGCGTTCCCATGGTGCCCCACAAGACGATCCACGACGACGAGGTGGAGAGCGAGCTGCAGCGTTTTCACGAGGCCCGAGCCTGGGCTGAGGAGCGGCTCATGGAGATCAAGGCCCAGACCGAAGAAGGGCTCGGGTCCGTGGAGGCCCGCATCTTCGATCCCCAGATCCTCATGCTGGAGGACCCCGAGGTCGTCGATGGCACCTCGCGCTACATCCGCGAGAACCGGTTGAGCGCACAGCGTGCCTTCGAGCTGCGCATGCTCGAGCTTCGCTCGATGTGGAGCCGGACCTCCCACCCCATGGTCCTCGATCGCTTGAACGATCTCGAGGACCTCATGATCCGCGTCCTCCACCGCCTCCTCGGCAACCACGACCCCACCGATCTGGCTAACGTGGACCACGGTGTCATCGTCGTCGCCTCGAACCTCACGCCCAGCATCACCGTCCAGCTCGATCTGGAGCGGATCCGCGGGATCGCCACCGACCACGGGACCCGGACCTCGCACTGGGCCATGCTCGCCCGATCGGCACGCATCCCGGCGGTCGTCGGGCTCGGAAGGGCCACGGAACTGGCGAGCGACGGGCAGGAGGCCATCGTGGATGGTCGCATCGGTCGCCTGGTCCTGGACCCCGAAGGACACGAAAGGACGAGTTTTCAGCGGCGCCGACAGAAGCTTTCCGCCTGGGAGGAGGAGATCGGCGTCATCGCGGCCCTCGACCCGGTGACCAAGGACGGCCAGTACGTCGAACTCCGGGCGAATCTGGACCTACCCGCCGAGGCCGGGGATGCACGAGAGCACGGCGCGGTGGGCGTCGGCCTCTACCGCACCGAGTTCCTCGTGGTCGGGAGGAGCTCCATGCCCGACGAGGAGGAACAGTTCGAGGCGTATCGCAGCGTCGCCACTGCGTTCTCGGGGGGAGCGGTCTACATCCGGACGTTCGACCTCGGTGGCGACAAGTTCCCCATGTTCCTCCACATGCCGCAGGAGGAGAACCCCTTCCTCGGCTGGCGAGGCATCCGGGTGTGTCTCGACGAGCCTGAACTCTTCCGGACCCAGCTGCGGGCGATTCTCCGGGCGACGGCCCATGGCGACGTCCGCCTCATGCTCCCCCTCGTCAACGACGTGGAGGAGATCCGCACGGTGCGGGAGCTCCTGGAGGAAGAGGTCGCGGGTCTCACCAAGGCGGGGATTCCCTACAATGCCGGCTACAAGGTGGGCGTCATGATCGAGACGCCGGCGGCGGCGTTGGATGCCGCCGAGCTGGCACGCTACAGCGACTTCTTCTCCATCGGCACCAACGACCTCGTCCAGTACACGCTCGCGGTGGACCGGACCAATACGCGCCTGGCCAAACTCTACAACCCCTTCCACCCGTCGGTGGTGCGCCAGCTTCATCAGGTCGCCCGGGTGGGCCGGGCGGCGGGGATCGAAGTCAGCGTCTGCGGCGAGATGGCGTCCACGCCCCTGGGGGCGTTCCTCCTCATGGAGCGGGTGATCTCGGCGCTGTGCATGGACTGGCCGTACTTGCCATAGATCAAGAAGCTGGTCCAATACGTACAGATGGAGGACAAGCGG
>CALJKZ010000529.1 GCA_937983085.1 uncultured Gemmatimonadales bacterium | reverse complement strand
CGTTCACGGACCGCGTCTCTCCGCTGTTTCAGGAGGCCGCATGAAGCTCCTCTCTCTGTCCCTCGCCCCTCCGGGCGAGGAGTCCGCCCTCGTGATCGTCGAGCGGTCCGAGCGCCATGTCTACTACACCGAACGCGGCGACCAGCACGAGGCGGAGCGAGTGCTGCTCACCGGCCGCCCGTTCCGTACCCGACAGGGCCAGATTCGCCGTACGGAGGGACTGTACGCGGTCGTCCACGCCCAGCGGCTGCGAGCCACGACCGGAGCCGTTGCCGAGCATGTCACGCAGCTCGTCGGTCGCCGTGAGCTGGCCGGCCCGCGCCAGGTGCTGGCCGACGTGACCGACGTGGGTCGGAGCGCCCTGGACGGCTTCAAGATGGAGGTCCGAGGCGTCACCCTGGCCGACTCACCCGGCCGAGGCGTCGTGGCTCGTAGGCGGCTGGAGCTGGCGACGGTCGCAGTGCTGGAGCAGGACCGCCTCCAGATCGCCTCCGGCCTGCTCCTGACCGGTGCGATGGCTGAGGAGATGAAGAGTCAGACGGGGCGGCTCCGGCTGGCCCTACTCCTGGCGCTTTGGAGCGGGGAGCGGATCGACAGCCTCAACCCGGCGGCGTGGGCGACGGTGACGCGGTAGCTTACTAGCGGGCTCCGAACTGATCCGCCTTGTCCCTCACACCCCCACATGCTCGATGCTCGAAACGCAGTACGTGTTCGTCGATACCGAACCTATGCGCGCCGCACGATTCGATGTCGAACGGGGCGGTCTCAAGCGGCTGCTGGAGCTAGTCGACCACCAGAGAATCACCGTGGTGCTGCCGACGGTTACACGACGCGAATATCTCAAGAAGCTCAACGAGAGTATTGACGCCGCCTTGGAAGCCCTTGGGTCGCTGACCAAGAAACACCGAACGTTGGCCCTCGCTGAGAATACTCCTCTCCCCGCCGTGTTTGAGCCGATTGACGAGGAGGCGGCGCGCGAGGCCGTTGTCGCACGATTCAACCGCTATCTCGACGATCTAAACCCTGAGGAGGCGGAGACGCCCGCTGATACGCTGGCCGTGGTGCTAGATCTCTACTTCACCCAACTCGCACCATTCAATGATCCGAGGAAGAAGAAGGAGTTTCCGGACGCCATCGCCTTGCACTCGCTCGCGAGATGGGCCGACGAGGAGGAAGTCAGCATCTACGTCGTCAGCCGTGACGGTGACTTGCGTTCCTACTGCGAGACCAAGACGAACCTCCTGCACCTCGAAACACTTGGGCACCTTTTCGCCCTCGTGACGGCTGAGGCTGAGATGGTGGCCGCCCTCCTAGCCTCGACCGAGGACGAGATCGTCGCCGACGTATCCTCGGCATTTGAAGGAGGCGGCTTCCTCTTAGAAGAGGAGGACGGCGAGGTCCTTGGCGTCACGGTCGAATCGATAGAGCTAGAAGAGATCCGGGCGCAACATGTCGACCCAGAGGAAGAACTCGTGCTGTTCGAGGTCCAAGGGACGATCAACTTCCAAGCAGACATCCACTACTGGGACATGGACCACGCTATCTGGGACAGCGAGGACAAGGTCCTCATCCCATTCGATCGCATCGAGAAGACGGTTCGTGATACTTACGAGTTCCGAGCATACGGTACGCTCTCCACGCTGTCGAAGCTCACCAAGGTTGATTGGCTGGATCTTGATGTCGACTTGCCGAACGTGGTGCATGTCTCGCCGTACGCGGAACAAGTACTTCCGGGCGCATAGGTTGCAGGCAGTCCACCGTGCCCAGTGCAACCCCGGCTCCCTCCCCCTGCCCTAAGCCGGCCCTCAAACAGGTAGGGTCTTGTTGATGCGCCGGAATAAGTCCTCGAACTGGTCGAGGGTGATCGCTGTCAGTTGGGGGAGCACCGTGTCACGATTCCGCAGGAAATAGTCGGCAGGCACTCCGTGGTTGTACCGCTCGATGCCCTCCTTCCGAGCGATCCGCTTCACAATCGGCTCACCGGTACTCAGGTCCCCCGGACTCAACCCCTTCCCGAAGGAAGCGTTGTAGAGGTGGAGGTAGTCGTAGGTCTGAAAGAGGGCGTCGATATCCGCGACCGGCGCACCCAGCATGAGCCCAGGCGTGACGATGCGGCCACTACCGAGAATGCCCTTATCAACCAGGCGCGTCAGTTTCTGGTGGCCGCCTCGTTTCGCGTCGACCAAGACCGTGAGGTCCAGGTGGTTTCCCAACAGGGCAACAAAGGTTGGGACTAGGTCGACCCCCCCGACGGGTACCATGGACCACCTCTCATCCAAGCCCTCTCTCCCCAAGTCCTTGAGGTGATCCGACAGGAGCATGAGGAAGGTGAAATCGGACGTTC
>CALJKZ010000528.1 GCA_937983085.1 uncultured Gemmatimonadales bacterium | reverse complement strand
TCGAACCCACGGGAATGAGCATGCGGCCCCCATCGGCGAGTTGATCGACGAGGGCCTTCGGCACGGACGGCGCTGCCGCCGATACGACGATGACGTCGAAGGGCGCGTACTTCCGCCACCCGATGGTGCCATCACCCACCAGCAGGGCGGCATTCTTCACCCCGAAGGCGTCGAGGGCCTTCCGCGATCTCTTCGACAGCTCGCGCACCCGCTCCACCGAGTAGACCCGGTCGGCCATGATGGCGAGAAGGGCCGTCAGGTATCCGCACCCGGTCCCGATCTCCAGGACCTTGTCTTCGCCCGTAGGCCTCAGGATCGACAGGTAGTGGGCCTGGAGGGACGGCTGCGACGCGGTCTGTCCGTATCCGATGGGGATCGCGTTGTCCTCGGACGCCCTCGGCTGCACACCCTCGGGCAAGAAGATGTGGCGAGGCACGCGGTCGAAGAGCTGAAGGATCTCGAGATCCTCGACCCCCCGGGCACGGATGTCCTCGATGAGTCTTCGCCGATAGCCCGCGTAGCGGACGTCGCCTAGAGGGTCAGATCCCACGAGCGGATGTCCTCGATGAGGCCGTAGTTCGTCAGGTCGAGATGGAGGGGCGTCACCGAAACGTAACCGTCCTCCACCGCCTGGAAGTCGGAATCCGCCGGGCCCCGCCACGTGGCCACGCCACCACCGATCCAGAAATATTCTCGACCCATGGGATCGTTGGCCCGGGTAATGGAGTCGGCATAGCGTCGACGTCCGAGAGACGTGATCCGGACGCCCTTCACTTCGTCAGGAGCAATGGGTGGCAGGTTGATGTTGAGGAGGGTATCGGGAGGAAAGGCACCGCGCCCCAGGATTCCCTCCAAGAGCCCACTCACGAGCACTTCCAACCCCTCCATCTCCTCGGGAAAGACGCCGCAGTAGGAGATGGCCACGGCGGGGATCCCGAGGACCGTCGCCTCCATGGCGGCGGCCACCGTGCCCGAATACAGGACGTCCTCACCCATGTTGGATCCGTGGTTCACCCCGGAAACGCAAACGTCAGGACGCTGGCTCATGAGCTCACCGACGGCGAGGATCACGCAATCCGTGGGCGTCCCGTCGACGATCCACGTGCCGTCGCGGGCGCGCCGGGCCCTCAGAGGATGGTGGAGGGTCAAGGAGCTGCTGGTCGCGCTCTGCTCGCGGTCGGGTGCAACCGTCGTCACGCTCCCGAGGGGGCTCGCCGCCCGGGCCAGGACGCCGATGCCCGTGGCCAGGTAGCCGTCGTCGTTGGTGCAGAGGATGTTCATGGGGACGGCTTTCCTGCCCGAATCACTCTGCGACTTCGGGAGGGGTCAAGAGCACGCGAAGCTCTTCCAGTTCGGCCTTGATGCCCGTGAGGAAGTCAGGAGCCACGACCTCGCTCCTCTCCTCCTTGAGTTCACCGCTGCTACGCATCTCGAGGATCTTCTGGTTGGCGCCCTCGATGGTGTACTTCTCGTCGTACAGGAGATGCTTGACCAGGAGGACGATCTCGACGTCACGCTGGCGGTAGACGCGGTTGCCGGCCCGGTTCTTCGTGGGATTGAGGACCGAGAACTGGGTTTCCCAGTAGCGAAGCACGTGGGGCTTCAGCCCGGAGAGGTCGCACACCTCGCCGATGGAGTAGTAGACCTTCTTGGCGACCGGCTCGTTCACGACCACTCCTCGGGCTTCGGATCTCGGAGCATGAGGTCCCGGACAGCCTCGGCTGGCGTCTTCCCCTGCTCCACGATGGCGTACACTTGCTCGACGATGGGCATCTCCACGCCGTGTCTCGACGCGAGTGCGTGCACCGCGCTGGCCGTTTTGATGCCTTCGGCCACGGCGGTCATCTCGCCGAGGATGGCGTCGAGGGACTCCCCGGCGCCCAAACGATACCCGACCGTCCGGTTCCGACTCAACCCACCCGTGCAGGTCAGGACCAGAGAGCCCAGTCCCGCCAGGCCGTCGAACGTCGCGCGGGGAGCGCCCAGCGCCACCCGCCA
>CALJKZ010000527.1 GCA_937983085.1 uncultured Gemmatimonadales bacterium | reverse complement strand
AGGACTCGCTGCAAAGGGCCGAGGAGGAGCTCGAGGAATTCCGGGTAACCACGATTTTTCTCCCCACCGATGATGCGATGCCCATCGCGCCCGGGCTCGATATCACGAGAGACCCGGTGTTCGGTCAGTACTTCGACATGAAGATCGAGGTCGAGCAACTCAGAAGGGACCGCGTGCGATTGCAGGTGGTGAGGAATGATATCGAGCAGGGTTCGCTTCGGATCGAGGCACTCGAGGTCATTCCGGCAGCAGGAGCATCGTCCGAGCTGAGCAGGCTACTCGCCGACCTTGTGGATGCGCGCGCTGAGCTCAGGGCGCTCCGGGACCGCTACGAGGACGACTATGGTCCGATCCAGGATCTGCTCGCTCGAATCGGGACTCTGGAGGGAGACGCCATCCCGCGCCTCGTCGATGGCATCATCCAGGATCTGGAGACTCGCGAAGCCGAAATGCAGTCCTACGTGGATGCCGCCGCATCAGACCTGCAAGCGATTCCGCCGCGGACCATCGAAGAGGGACGGCTCGAGCGCCGGATGGAGTCGACGGAGAATCTGTATAACGAGATTCGGGGGCGGGTCGAGGCGGCGCGCTTGGCGACTCGCAGTTCCATTCCCGACGTACGCATCCTTGACCGCGCGATCCCTCCGCAAACCCCGGCGAACGACCAGAGGTTGCCGTTCGCGGCGATGGTCTTCCTCGGCTGCGTGGCAGCCGCCATGGGCGGTGCCATCGTGCTGGACCGGATGGATGCTCGCTTCCGGTATGCGGCGGATGTGGGACGCGACATTGGGCTCGACATTCTGGGGAGCATCCCCCGTATCGAGCCCGGCAAAGGACAGAAGGGCGTCGTGAATGCCGCTCAGGCGCTCGAGGCGTTCCGCGAGTTGCGCATCCACACGGGTTTCGCCTTCGGCAGTGCCGGTCCGATCACGCTCGTTGTCACGAGCCCGTCGGAGGGTGAGGGCAAGTCCCTCATCGCGTCGAATCTGGCCGTGGCGTTCTCCGAAGTCGGCCGGCGAACGCTGCTGATCGATGGCGACACTCGGCGCGGGGATGCGCACAGGTTACTCGGGCGGGAACGGACGCCAGGCCTCATCGACTATCTTCGTGAGTCGACGGATGCGGATGTCATCCAAGCCACGGATCATCCGAACCTCGACTTCATCGGCTCGGGTGCTCGAGGTGTGTCGACGCCCGAACTCCTGGCCTCGCCCCGGATGGCCTACTTCATGGGGACGCTCAAGCGGACCTATGACGTGATCATCGTCGACTCGCCGCCCCTGGCGTCGGGTGGAGACCCTCTCATTCTGGGGTCGCTGGCCGGCAACATGGCCATCGTGATCCGCACCGGAACCACCGAGCGGGGGCTGGCGCAGGCCAAGCTGGATCAGCTTTCCCGGCTTCCGATCCGAATTTTGGGAGCGGTACTCAACGATATCGCCCCGACGGACGCGTATCACAGCTACTACACGTCGTACCTGCCGAGTTACGAGCCACTGCCCGAGGACGGAGACGTGGAGGGGGTCGAACTCCTTGCTGAACCGACGGGTGCGGATGCGGGTCAGGCGTCGTAGGCGCGGACCCTGAAACTCCCGGCTTCGGCCTGCGCCTTCCTGAGAGCCATCGTCGCGTGAAGCAACAGGTCCTCCGGGCCTCGAGCGCTCTTGTGGCCGAGCTCGGCGAGGCCTGCGCGTATTCGTGGTTCGACGCCGTCGGCGGAGCCTACTTCCCGGAGTGAGGCAAGGACCCGGTCCGCCAACCTCAGGGCCCCACCTTCGTCCGTGCCCGGCGCGAGCACGACGTACTCACCGGGACCCAACTTGCCGATGGTATCGGACAGTCGAGTTACGGCCGTGAGGGCCGCGGCCAAGGACCCGTCCATATCGTTGGCAGAGAAAGAAGAATCGTTCTCGCCGGACTCGGAGACACCGAATGCCACACACGACAGTGGCCGGCTGGACCGAACTACGTCTGCGGTGACCTCCCTCGCCTTCTTCAGAACACCGCGCACGTTGTATACACCGGTGGCCGGATCCAACAGGCCCTCGTCCCGGACCCGGTCAGCCTCCTGCTTCGACCGGATGAACGTGTCCAACCGGAGGATGAGCTCATTCGGGTCCACTGGTCTGGTCAGGATGTCCCAGGCACCCGCCGAGAGGGCTTCGAGTCGAGCGCCCCTCCCCAAAGGAGTCGAGGTGAGAAGCAGCACGGGCGTGCCGATGCGAACCGTCGACTCCATCAGGGCGCGTACGAACTCGCCACCCCTGAGGTCGGGGAGGTCGAAGTCCGCCAGGATCGCGTCGGGGCTGACCTTTCGCGTCAGGTCGATGGCTTGCGCACCGCTCGTCGACCTCAGGACCACGTGGCCCTTACGCCGAAGGATGTCCCCGAGGGGGTCCGAGGCCTGGTCGCCTTCCTCGACGAAAAGGATCAGCGGCGTGGAAGCGACGTGTGATGTGGTTGGATCCACCGGGTCGTGTTCCGATAAGTGCTCGAAGGGGGGCAGGCTAACACCCACTCGTGGAGAAACGGAGCAAGATTCGTGCGAGCTTGAATTGATTCGAGGACCTCGAACGTGGTCCGACGGTACGCGGGTCGTGCCGCCGAGACAACCGTGGCCGCTGGCGAGGCGTGTCGCGCAAGGACCACACCTGGCGCGCGGACCCCGCAGCACTGGAGGCGATCCAAGGGGTGTGGTCACAAAGCACTTGCTCCCGTCATTCAAGCGTCGTTTACTTGATCCCATGAACTTTCGACATCTCGCGTTCGCCGCCTCTTGCCTTGCCGCAGCCCTCTTTATGGAGGGTGCTCCTGTCGCGGCTCAGCTCACCGCCGGCGTCGATCCCGGCAGCTCCGTCCGAACCCGCACGGAACTGCAGGACCTGGCGGAATCGTATCAGCAGCTACTTCAGTCGCCCGCGTACTCGGACAGGATCAAGGAGGCGGCACGCGCGGACCTCGAACGCGTTCGTCACCGCCTCGAGTACGGTGACTTCGAGCTCGGAGACCGTATCGTGCTATCGGTGGCCGGCGAGGCCGAGCTTCCGGACACACTCTCCGTAGAATCCGGTCCGATGGTCACCGTTCCCGGATTTGGCGATGTCCCCCTGGACGGGGTACTGCGATCAGAAGTCGAGGCCCATCTCACCGAGGCGTTGTCTCGGTACATCCGGTCGCCGAACGTCCGCGCAGAGGCCCTCATGCGCCTGTCCGTTCAAGGCGCGGTGGGTCGACCCGGATTCTATGTCGTGCCGGCCCAGATGCTGCTGAGCGAAACGCTCATGGTGGCAGGCGGACCGACGGGTAGTTCCAACCTCGACGGGCTCCGGATCGAGCGAGGCTCCCAGGTGGTCATGCAGGGCTCCGAACTGCAAGAAGCGGTGCGGCGAGGCTTCACTCTGGACCAACTCAACCTGCAGGCCGGTGATCAAGTCCACGTCCCTGCGGAGACCCCGGGTGGCTTCTTTACCAACGTCGGTCTGGTCGTCGGCATCATCTCTTCGGTCGCGTTCGTGGTGTTTCAGGTCGCTAACTGACGTCGAGAGCGGTGAGAACCGCTTCGTGCAGCGGGCCGTTGGACGAAACCCCCGAACCTCCGTGGACCGTTTCCTCTCCCGTTAGGGTCGTGAACCGCCCTCCCGCTTCGGTCACGATGGTGAGGAAGGGACCTGCGTCCCAGGGGGCCATGACCGGGTCCACCTGCGCCTCGATCCGTCCGGTCGCGACGAGGGCGTGGCCATAGCAATCCCCCCACGTCCGCGAGAAGGCAGCCCGCTGCTGTAGGGTCCGCCAGCCTGCTCCCTCGGGCCGCGACAGGATGCGCTCGACGTCCGTGGTACAGATCACGGCGTCCTCGATGCGAGAGACGGATGAGACCCGACACGGCGAGCCGTTCCAGGTGCAGCCAAGGCCGCGGCCAGCGGCCACCGTCTCTCGGAGCGGGGGGAAGTGCGCCACGCCCACGGCGCTCCGCCCTTCGATCTCGATGCCGATGAGGACACCGTACAGGGGAACTCCGCGCATGAACGACCGCGTGGCATCGATGGGATCCAGGATCCATCGCACCCGGGCCCCTTGGTTGGACTCACCGTACTCCTCGCCCAAGATGGAGTGATCGGGGTACCGGCGCTCGATCCGGCTCCTGAGAAGCGCCTCCGCTTCCCGGTCGGCGACCGTCACCGGCGAACCATCGCCCTTGGCATCATGGTCGACGACGCCGCCGAAGTACTTCAGGGTGATGTCCCCCGCCCCGAGAGCGATCTCCGTCGCGAAGGCCACGAGCTCCTCGATCTCGTTTGTCGCGAGATCCGCGTGGTCGGAGATGTTCAGCTCCCCGTCTTCAGTTGGGCCTGTCGCCGAGCTTTGTCCTCGTACATGTCCGCGTCCGCCGCCCGGAGGACGTCGTTGACGCTTGCCATGGTCTCGGCGTCGAACTCGGCGCACCCCACACTGAGCGTGATCCCGAACTTGGAGAGCGTCTCTTCGTCCGCCAATCGACTTTGCACCCGCTCCACGAAGTTCCGGGCCCCCTCGATGCCCGTCTCCGAGAGGACCGAGACGAACTCGTCGCCACCGTACCGAGCCACCACGTTCATGGCCCGATTCTCCTGAGACAACACGCTCCCCACCGCCCTCAGAATCTCGTCGCCTGCGATGTGTCCGAAGGTGTCGTTGTAATGCTTGAAGCGGTCGATGTCGAAGACGCACATGGCCATGGGACGCTCGCGGCGGGCGGCTGCGACTTCATGGTCCAGGTGGATCTGGAGCCGGCGTCGATTCGGCAAGCCGGTCAACGGGTCGGTGAGCGACAACGCATGGAGATTCGCGTGGAGTCGCGCGTTCCCAAGAGCGATGGAGACCTGGCTGGCCAGGCGTTGAAGCACTCCGATCTCCTCACGACCGAAGCGACGAGGCTCCCTGCTACCGGCCGTCAGCACTCCTTCCACTTTCCCACTGAGCACCAGCGGCACGCCTACGGCGGATCCTCCGGTGAGATGCTCGGCAATGTTGGACGGGAGGAGGTTGGTGGCAGCCAGGTTGTCGAGCACGATGGGTTCCCACGCATCGATGATGGTGCGCTGCAACTCACCGATGAGCTCCCATTCGAGTCCCAGGGGAAGGGCGATGTCCCCCCCTGAATCGGCGACCCGGCAGACGGAGGGCCGGCGCGGGTCACAGAGCCACACCGCCACACCGTCGACGTTCAGTACGTCCGACACGGCGGAGATGACCATGCGCAGGACCTGATCCGGGTCCAGCTTACTCGTGAGCGCACGGCCGATCTCCTCGAGCTGCTCGGCCTCTTTCCGCCTCCGCTCCAACTCGGCGAACTGCTGCGCGTTGAAGAGAGCCACGGCCGCGACGCCGGCGATCCCCTCGAGAATCTCGAGGTCGTCTTCATCGTAGGTGTCGGGTTCGAAGCTCTGCGCGCTTAGGGCCCCGAGGACTCGACCTCCATGAAGGAGGGGCGCGATGATGGCCGATCGGGTGGGGCGCTCGTCCTCACCCAGCGACATGAGGGAACCCTCCTCTACGTCGTCGGCGATGATGGCCGCCTGCTGGGTAGTCAGGACTTGCGAGTCGGACCCCCTGTACGCGACATCGACCCGCTCGGTTCTGCCGTTCTCCGCAAGGAAGACCACACGGGCGAGATCGCGCCCCTGATCATGGACTGCGAGGAAGAAACCGGAGGCATCCAGCGCCTCGGCCGTCTCCCTGTAGATGGCCTCGTACAGCTCGTCCACGCTGAGCGTGGCGCCCAGAGTCCGGCTGGCCTCGAGGAGCCTCCGATAGCGATCCGGTTCGGGAGCGCGGTTGTCTCGGCGTTCGGTTGAGGACATGGGGTGATGTCGGCCGTCGGGACCGAGCTTCGCTGCACTCGGCTTCGAGTTCGAAGTGTGCATCATTATGGACCGGCGGCAGCGGCATTACAACATACTTGAACGCGCGAGCGATGGGCCTAGGACGCGCCTTCCTGACGATCGAGGTAGTTGCCGATCTCGTACCCTATGGCCGCCAGCAACCGAGCCTCGCGCAGATCGGGCTCGGCCCGGGAGATGATGGTCCGAAGCGTGCGCATCACGGCCTCGGGCTTGCGGGCCTTGTAGAAGTTGATCCGATGGAGGCCCTCGGCGATCGCTTCGAACGTTTCTTCGAGCTCCTCGGTGGTGGGCGGGCGGGTGGCCCTCTTCCCCGCAGGCATCTCCTCCATTCCCCCGTCGATGGCGAGGAAGCACTCGTAAGCCACCACCAGAGCGGCTTGAGCGAGGTTGAGGCTCGAGTAGTCGGGGTCCGTCGGAATGATGGTCACCGCGTGGCAACGATCCAGGTCGTCGTTGGTGAGCCCGCGATCCTCACGTCCGAAGAGGATGGCCACCGTGCCTTCTTTGGCTCGTCCGGCCACCACCGGGCCGATCTCGTCGGAGCGCGTGTACGTCCTACCGGCAGTGCGCGAGCGAGCGGTGGTCCCTAGCACGAAAGTCACCCCCGCCAGCGCATCGTCGAGGGATTCGTGGATGGTGGTCGCCTCGATGAGAGGGCCGCTTCGATGCGCGATCCCTTCCAACCGATAGGGTGTGAACTCGTCGGGGTTCACGAGGCGCAGGTCGGAAAGCCCGAAGTTCATCATGACCCGCATCACGCCGGCGATGTTCACGACGTCCTTCGGATGATCGAGGACGATGGCGATGCGGGAGAGGCGCTCGTCGAGCGTCATTGGCGCGCGTGCCTACCTGGGATCTTCGCGACTAGCGAAGCTCCTGACTCCCGCCCTCACCATCTTCGTCGTCCTCCGGAGCCTTCAACTCACCCTTGAAGTTCCTGATTCCGCTGCCCAGTCCCTTGGCCAGGTCGGGAAGCTTCTTGGCTCCGAAGAGGAGCATGAGGATGCCGAAGACGAGGACGGCCTCCCAAACGCCGAAGGTGATGAGGCCGAACGGCTGGATGCTCATCGCATGAGCGCTTTTGCGATGGTCTGCTTCTGCATGTTCGACGTCCCCTCGTAGATCGTACCGATCTTGGCGTCACGATAGAGCTTCTCCACGGGATACTCCTTCGTGAAGCCGTACCCACCATGCAGGTCGATGCACGTGGACGCCACCCTCTGGGCGATCTCCGAGGCATACAGCTTGGCCATCGCCGCAGGGGTCACGAACGGCTTTCCGGCGTCCTTCAGCCGCGCCGCATTGTAGACGAGGAGCCGGGCCGCCTCGATCTCGGTGGCCATCTCGGCGATCTGGAACTGGACACCCTGGAAGGCCCCGATGGGGCGACCGAACTGCTCACGCTCCTGGACGTACCGCACGGTGTGATCCAGGGCGCCCTGTGCCAGGCCGAGCATCTGGGCACCGATCCCGATCCTGCCCTCGTTGAGCGTTTCGATGGCGGTCTTGTAGCCCTTGCCCACCTCACCGAGGACGTTCTCCGCCGGAACACGCACCCCGTCGAAGAGCAGCTCGGTGGTGGACGACGCGCGGATGCCGAGCTTGTCCTCCTTCTTGCCCACCGAGAAGCCGTCGAACTCCTTCTCCACGAGGAAGGCGGTGATGCCTTTGTAGCCGGCGTCGGGGTCGACATTGGCGAAGACGATGAACAACTCGGCCTCGGCCCCATTCGTGATCCACAGCTTGTGGCCCTCGAGAATCCAGTCGTCGCCGTCCTGGGTGGCCCTGCAGGCCAGGGCAAAGGCGTCCGAGCCGCTCCCGGCCTCGGACAGTGCATACGCCCCCACGGTATCCGATGCCAGCCGGGGGAGGTAGCGTGCCTTCTGGTCGTCGTTGCCCCACCTCAGGAGCGCGTTGATCACCAGGGTGTTCTGTACGTCCACCAGCACGGAGACGGCGGGGTCCACCCGCGACAGCTCTTCCACGACGATGATCGACGTGAAGAAGTCGGCCCCGGTGCCGCCGTACTGCTCGGGGATCTCCACGCCCATGAGGCCCATCTCGAACAGCTGGGGAAGCAGGGAGGGGTCGATCTGTTGAGCCTCGTCCATCTCCATGACCTTTGGAGCGATCTCGGACTCGGCGAAGTCCCGAACGGCCTCCTGGAACATCCGTTCCTGCTCGGTGAGCTCGGAAAGGGCGGGGCGTGCGGGGGTGAGGAGCGTGGACATGACGATTCGGCACGGTTTCGAGGTCCCTGGGTGCGAATCCAAATCTACAGCCAGGAGCCGTCCGGTTGGACCCTCGACCAGGAGATCGGCACGAAGCCGCGACCGTCTCGAGGAGGCCGAGGGGAAGCACCCGCCGGGGCGCCTGGCCGCTCGTTCGAGGGTCCTTGACCTGGGCATACAAGCCCATCATGCTCAGGGCCTCAGCCGCCCTACGTGCGCCGACCGAAACCCTCTGGGAGCCATCCATGTCCGATATCCCTGGCGATCTCCACTACACGGAAGAGCACGAATACCTGAAGGCCATGTCCGAGGATGGCGTGTACGCCGTGGGCGTCACCGACTACGCGCAGGGGGAGCTGGGCGACGTCGTGTTCGTGGAGCTACCCGACGTGGGATCGCAGTTCGGGAAGATGGACGTCTTCGGAACCATCGAAGCCGTGAAGGCCGTGAGCGACCTCTACTGCCCCCTCGAGGGAGAGGTGGTCGCCGTCAACGATGCCCTCGACGACGACCCCTCCCTGGTGAACTCGGATCCCTACGGCGACGGGTGGATGATCAAGCTGAAACTCGCCGACCCTTCCGAGGTATCCTCACTCCTCAG
>CALJKZ010000526.1 GCA_937983085.1 uncultured Gemmatimonadales bacterium | reverse complement strand
GCCCCCCGGAGGCGGAGGAGCAACTCCGCACCGCCGTGTCGGTGGGGGCGACCGCCGCTGCCGGGCCCGAGAGCGACGCGCCCGCCTCTGATCCCGTGGCCACGGCCAAGGCGCTGGCAGCCTCCCCCCCCGCCCTCCGGCCAACCTCGACCCGGCCTTCCAGATTTGCCCGCGTCCGCCACTCCCCCGACCGCTATTGCGCACCCTCACGGACCATTCCCCGAGTCGCCACGCTCCCGAAAACCCAGCAACCTCGATGGCCGGTTCTCCCCCCATCATCGTCCAGCAGGTGCGCGGCCAATGGGCTCTTTGGCGGAAGCACGAGCCGGAGGTAACGTTCTGCGGCGTGACGCGGCTGTCTGCGTTGAACGCACGGGTCCGCAAGCTCCTTCCGGGAAGGTCCTCACGGAAGTCGAGTCGCAGGTGACACCGGGTAAAGACCCCCGGGATCTCCACGAGGACGACTGTGATCCTTCGGCATGCCGGCCCTCCGCACCGCTGCTCAGGTCCGTGCGAGTGATCGATGACGCTCTGATGCGTTCATCACCGTGATTCACCCATCACCGGGAGAATCAGCCGGGGCCGGTGCGAGGGGCCGTGGAGAATGGTCTGGCGGGCAGTGACCAGTTCCGCATCGGCGTTCTGATCGGCGGCGGTGTTGTGGTTGCGGTCGTAGTTGGGGAAGTCGGAGCTGGTGAGGTCGAGTCGGATGCGGTGTCCGGGAAGGAACCGGTGCGCCGTCGGGCGGAGCGGGATGCGGAACTCTGCCGGCTCACCGGGGGTGAGGAGTTCGGGGCGTTCGAGCGAGTGGCGATAGCGTGCGCGGACCATGCCGGAGGTGACGTCGATTGCGCGGCCGTCGGGGTGGACGTCGATGAGGCGGACGAAGAAGTCTGTGTCCGGGCAACTGGAGGCAGCGTGGAGGACGGCTTCGGGGTAGCCGATGGTTTCGACGGGCGCATCGAGCGGAGAGGTTTGATAGACGAGGATGTCGGAGCGTGCGGCGAGCGGGCTCTGATCGGCCGGGACGGTGAAGAACGCGGGAGTCCAGAGTGTGGGTACGGGGTCGCGGGGATCGTAGTCGTACTCGTCGCGGGCGTCTGTCACGGGAGCTGACTGGCTCAGGCGGCCGTTGCCGGCAGGGGTGTTGGCAGCGCCGTCGCTGTCGAGGAACCAGGCGTGCGGCGTTGCCCCTTGCGGCGGCCACTGGTCGAAGTCGCGCCATGCGTTGGCGCCCATGATGAACAGCCGGACCGGCGGCGAAGCCTCGATGCCGGTCTGCTCGCCGTGGAGCCAGTGTCCGAACCAGTCGAGGTAGAGCTGAGTGATGTCGAGCTGGGCGGCGGGGCCGAAGTCGATGTCGCCCTGTTTGCGGCGGCCGAGTCCGCTGTGGCTCCAGGGGCCGATGATCAGCCTGGAATCGCGACGGGCGGATGCGGTCGCTCCGCGAGCGGCGATCGCGACATGGAGATCGATCGAGCCGTTGCAGTGGTCGTACCAGCCGCAGACGTTGAGGTTGGGGACGGCGGTGTTGGCGGCGTCGCGTTCCAGTTTCCAGGGGTCGCGCCAGGGTTCGCGGAGCCAGGCTTTCACGAAGGGAGCTTCGGGGCCGAAGAGGTCATCGGGCAGATCCAGCCAGGGGAGGAAGTACAGCAGGCGGTCGGCTTCGCCGTCGTTCCACTGTTGGACGGCGGCGGCGCGGTCGTGCGGCAGGGGACCGCCGGTGCGGCGACGGAGGTCAGGGCTCATGGTGCCGTGCCACCATTTGAGGCGGCGTCCGGGACGGATCGTGCCGGGTCCTTCGAGATCGAGGTAGCTGGCCGGGATGGAGAAGGCAGCAGCGGCCACAAGAGCGGGTGGCCGTGCGCCTGACGCGCGCCAGGCGAGGAAACCGGGATAGGAGGTGCCGTACAGGCCGACCTGACCTGTGGAGTTGGGGCGTCTGGCGGCCCATTCGACGGTGTCATAGCCGTCGTGCGCATCGTGGGTTTCGTGGCGGACGAAGGATTCGTACTCGCCGTCGGAGGCGTAGCGGCCGCGGGCGTCCTGGTCGACGACGATGTAGCCGGCATTCACGAGTTTGGCGCTGACCTTCGCGGACTTGCCGTAGGGGGTGCGGCGAACGAGGACCGGGTACGGGCCGCCCTCTGCGGGCTGGAAGACGTTGGCGCGCAGGACCGTTCCGTCCCGCATCGGGACGGCGACATCGCGTTCGACGACGATCTCGGCCGACCGGGAGGGAGTGACGGCGGCAGCCAGTCCAACCGCGAGCACCATCACGATGCTGGGCAACCGGCAGCGGCACGTGTCGTTCAGACCAGGCACTGAGAGCCTTTCTGCAATCCGAGTTGTCCGCCGGACAGGCGCGCCGGCCACATCAGCAGTGTGCCGTGATTGCGCTGTCCGCTGCAAGCACTCGCGTCCGCCGCTGCGGCTCAGGGTGCATTGAGCGGCGGAGCGATGATTCCAATGTGGTTGCCGACGGGGCGTTCGATGCCTGGAATCGTTCCCTGCACAGGCCGGTTGACGGTCCGCGGCCGGCCGCTGTGGTCGGCGACGACCATCGTCGATGAGCCCCCGCCGTCGAGTCCGAGCGCGTTGTGGACGTCGTAGCGCAGGAGCAGGTCGGTCAACGTTGGCCGATCGATTCCCGCGCTGTAGGGGGACTGGTCTCCTTCCACGACGACGAGAACCAACACCGTGCCGGTCGGATCGATCCCGACGGCAGTCTTCGCTTCCGGAGCACCGGGATTCATGTGAATGGGCCTGCCGTCCTTGATGAAGTGCTTGATACCGGCGGTAGCGGTGTACCAGCGGTCGTTGTCGTTCTTACCGGCGGGGTATTCAATTGTCGCGCGCTTGTCCGAACTGATGTGCAACGCGGGATAAAACCTGTTGGTCTGGCCATACGGC
>CALJKZ010000525.1 GCA_937983085.1 uncultured Gemmatimonadales bacterium | reverse complement strand
CAGGTCCAGACTCTACTGGAGCTCGCAAACCTGAACGTACGCATCACGAACCCCTACGCATTCGCCACAAAGGGGGAGATGCTTGTCGACTGCCACGATCAGCCCTTACTCCAGACCTTGGCGGCCACCTCCACGAGCTGTGGCAGATTCGCGCGTAGCGGTTACAAGCATTGCGGTCGCTGCGTACCCTGTCTCATCCGACGAGCGAGCTTCCACGCGTGGGGCAAGCAGGACAAGACCGGGTATCGCTATGCAGATCTCTCGCGCGACAATGAGGACCATGTGCGCTTCGACGACGTTCGATCGGCAGCAATGGCGGTAGCCCAGGTGAGCGCGGATGGTCTTGACCGATGGCTCGGTCCGTCGCTCGCGTCGACGCTGATCGACGACGTGGATCCCTACAAGGACGTCGTGGCTCGGGGTCTCGATGAGCTCGGGAGTTTCCTCAGCGCCGTCGGTGTGCTGTGATCGACCTCCATTGCCATCTCGACCTCTACGACGATCCCGAATCGGTTGTAGTCCAACGTGATCAACGCGGCATCTACGTCCTGTCGGTTACGACAACGCCATCGGCGTGGGAAGGCACAACCGCTCTGGCCAAGGGATCGAGCAGGATCAGGACAGCGATTGGCTTGCACCCGCAGCTCGCCCACGAGCGCCAAAGCGAACTCCCGCTCTTCGACCGCGCACTGCCGTTTACCCGCTATGTCGGGGAAGTCGGTCTGGACGGTGCCCCTGAGTTTCGATCGCACTGGGACGCGCAGCTCACGGTATTCGACCACGTACTTGAGGCTTGCTCAAACGCTGGCGGACGGATCCTCTCCATCCACAGCAGACGTGCGAGCGGTCCGGTGCTCGATCGCCTTGAGGCTCACCCGAATGCCGGCGTGCCCATTCTGCACTGGTTCTCGGGCCCACAGCGCGACCTTGCCCGGGCCATCGAACTCGGGTGCTGGTTTAGTGTCGGGCCGGCGATGTTATGTGGAGAGCGCGGACGCTCCCTCGCCAGCGCAATGCCCCGCGACAGGGTCTTGACCGAATCAGACGGACCGTTCGCTCAGGTGGATGGCGTTCCTTTGATGCCCTGGGACGTCCACCAGGCAGCTCATGAGCTCGCCGACCTCTGGTCGGTTTCTGCTGCCCAGGCGGAGCAGGCCGTGCGTCAGAACCTGCGGGCGCTGACCAAACTCGTTCCGGTGCCCGTTACCAGCACCTAGTCTGGCCTCATCAACCGCCCATCGCGGTATTCATTCGCCCCGTCTCCTGGCGTTGTTTCCTTGAGATGATCCGCGAGGCTGGCCGGGCACGGCCCGCCGTCAACGGCCTGCCCGCTCCATTCGCCTCCGGCTCCCGTGTTGGCCGTTCCCCATTCCGGTGACGGCTCTTCGCCTCACCCGGCCGGTTTCGTCTCGCGCATCAAGGAAACACGCAACAAAGGAGACGAACCATGAAACTTCTCACCGCTCAAGACCGGGCACGCCTTCTCGCCAACGGAGCCCTCCGACGCGAGGCCGAGAGGAACGACCCCGACTTCCGGCTCGACTTTCTACCTGTCGTGAAGATCTTCACGCCCGATGCCAACTGCACCTGGCTTCTTACGGAGCTCGACCCGGACGACACCGACCGTGCCTTCGGGCTCTGCGATCTCGGGCTGGGCTTCCCGGAACTGGGATACGTCAGCCTGACCGAGCTCTCAACCGTTCGCGGAACGCTGGGCCTTCCGGTGGAGCGCGACCTTCACTTCGTGCCAGCAAGGCCCTTGTCGGCGTACGCGGCCGAAGCGCGAA
>CALJKZ010000524.1 GCA_937983085.1 uncultured Gemmatimonadales bacterium | reverse complement strand
TTGACGACTTCGTGGCGTCGGCGGTCCATGGCCCCCTCGGCCTCACGGACACCGGCTTTCGGCCCACGACGCGCAGGGGGACGGCAACCTCGGCGGCGGGGGCTTCGGGCACGGCCTTCGCCGCCACGTCGCACGGCAACCCCTTCGAGCGCCGCATGGTGCACGACCCCTCCTTCGGCTACACCATTGTCGGAGATCCGACGAGCTGGGACGCGTGGCGTGAGCGAACGCTGCTGGGAGAGGTCAACGACGGAAACGCCTATCACGCTTTCGGCGGGGTGGCCGGGCACGCCGGTCTGTTCTCGACGGCGCGGGAGCTCTCCGTCCTCCTCTCTCTCATCCTCAACGAGGGCGAGCACGGCGGGCAGCGGTACCTGTCGCCCGAGACGGTACGCGGCTTTCTCGAGCCGGCCCTCGACGGCCAGGCCCTGGGATGGCAGCTCCCGGCTTACGCGCCCCGGGGGAGCTTCGGGCATACGGGCTTCACCGGTACCTTTGTGCTCGGGGTGC
Organism: uncultured Gemmatimonadales bacterium; assembly: GCA_937983085.1. GTDB lineage: Bacteria > Gemmatimonadota > Gemmatimonadetes > Longimicrobiales > Gaopeijiaceae > UBA2589. The sequence goes on along the minus strand of CALJKZ010000524.1, from coordinate 2,225 downwards.
CGGGCCAGGCCCTTTCCATCGTGTTGTTGACCAACCGCCAGAATGCCGGGGTCGACGCCGAGACCCAGTATCCCGACATCGCACCGTTGCAGCGGGCCGTCACGCGGTCCATCGCCGGAGCGTCGCAGAACTGACGGGTGGACCCGAGGAGCGCCGAATGACTGAACGAAGGAAATTGACCGACTCAGAGCTCGCACAGGCACTAGCCGAGCTGGACGGCTGGGCGGTGGTGGAGGGCAAGCTCCACAAGGAGTTCACCTTCGACGACTTCGTAGCGGCGTTCGGGTTCATGGCATCCACGGCCCTGGTCGCCGAGCGGATGAACCACCATCCGGAGTGGTTCAACGTCTACAACACAGTACGTGTGGACCTGTCGACCCACGACGTGGGCGGGATCACGACCTGGGACGTGGAGCTGGCCCGGGCGATGGACGCGAAATCAGCCTGACCAAGCGGCCGAGGAGCCCCTAGTCGCCTTCGAACGCACAGAGAGCGAAGACGGAGCATCCTCGCGACCGCAGTCGTTCGGCCCCACCCAGGTCGGGTAGATCCACGACGAATGCGGCGTCGGGCACGCGCCCACCGACGCGCTCGATCAAGTCGATAGCCGCCAGCGCCGTTCCACCGGTGGCGATGAGATCGTCGAGAAGAAGCACTCCGGCACCGACGGGGACTGCCGACGTGTGCATCTCCAGCGTATCCGTTCCGTACTCGAGCTCGTACTCCACGGAAACCACGTCTCCGGGGAGCCTTCCGGCCTTCCGGATAGGGACGAACCCGAGGCCGAGTTCGTAGGCGATGGCGGATCCGAAGATGAAGCCCCGAGCTTCGACCCCAGCGACGATGTCGATGTCGCGGTCCACATACCGATGAACGATGAGGTCGACGGCCATCCTGAGACCCAGAGGATCCTCGAGGAGGCCGGTTACGTCGCGAAAGAGGATGCCGGGCTTGGGGTAGTCCGGTATCGTGCGGATGAACGACGCGATGTCGCGGCTCACGCCGCAGCCCCGTCACCCAGATCAATCCGGTAGCGGAGCGCCAGCAGCCGCTCGCTGGTGAGTTCGTCGACCTTCGTGGCTCCGTCGGCGGCGAACCCCACCTTCCGGTAGAAGTCTCGCGCTCGGCCGTTCATCTCCAGGACCCAGAGCGTGAGTTCGCGGAAGCCACGCTCCCGGGCACGCTGGAGCGCCGCGTTGCACAGCACCCGGCCGAGGCCGCGATGCCAGAAGTCCGGGCGGACGTAGAGGGTGGGCATCTCGGCCGACGCCTCGGTCGCGCCTTCGTCCTGGGAGTGCCGGATGGTGCAGAATCCCACGACCTCGCCACGGTGCTCGGCAATGAGCGCAGTGATGTCGTCGTCGGCGAGCCAGCTCCGCCACCGCTCGACGCGGCCCTTCCGGTCGGGCCCAGGAGGGGGCCAGTCAGCGGTCCGGCCGGCATAAACGGCTTCTCGCGACGAGTAGTGGACGGCCTCCACCGCTTCAGCGTCGGAGACCTTCCCCTCCCTGATCCGAATGTTCCCCGGGCCTGAAGCGCCCTGCGCCTCAGCGCGTTTCGAATGCATGGCCGCCAAGATGTGGGCCCCTGTCGTCACCGATCAAGGCTACCGTCACGCCGCCTTCGGGGCGGGGGCCGATGACGCCAACTCCTCGGCGTCCGCCGCGATGGCGTCGACGAGGTCGCTGAAGATGAGAGCGTGGAACGGATAGATCCCGTACCAGTAGAGCCAGCCCAGGAAGCCCGTGGGAGCGAAGAACGCCGTCTGAACCAGACGCGTGCCCGACTCCTCGGAGAGGGCCTCGAACTGGAGCCACGCCCGCCCCGGCACTTTCATCTCCGCCCGGAGCCTGAGGAGCGTGTCCGGGCGATACTCCTCGACTCGCCAGAAGTCGACGGCTTCGCCCGGGTAGAGGACGTCAGGATCGCGACGGCCCCGTCGGAGGCCGGGACCCCCGATCAGTTGATCGAGGGCTCCCCGAAGTCCCCAGGCCCAGCCCCAGACCCGCCAGCCTCGCTTGCCGCCCAGGCTCGAGAAGGCCCGGAAGACCGCCTCTCGAGGCGCGTCGACCATCCGTGTGCGCACTTCTCGGACAACGCCTTCCCGGTCCACCAGCTCCACTTCCGGATCGGGGGCGCCGGCCGCCACGCTCCAACGGGTCACCACTTCCCCAGCCTCTGTCCGCGCTAGAGCACGAGCCACCGCATCTCGATAGGAAATGGGC
>CALJKZ010000523.1 GCA_937983085.1 uncultured Gemmatimonadales bacterium | reverse complement strand
CATCTCCGAGTATTGCGACGATCAGCGGCTGTCGACGTCGGCTCGTGTGGACCTGCTTCGGCGGGTGTGTGACGGCGTCCACTACGCCCATCAGAACCTCGTGGTGCACGGAGACCTGAAGCCGTCGAACATCCTCGTGACTCACGAGGGTGTGCCGAAGTTGCTCGATTTCGGTATTGCGGGCCTTCTCGTTCAGGATCCCGGCGGTGCCATGTGCGCGCCGAACAACACGGTGGCCGCCTACACGCCTGGCTACTGCGCCCCCGAGCAGTTGCGGAACGAGCCCCTGACGACAGGGGCTGACGTCTACTCGCTCGGGGTGTTGGCGTACGAAGTCGTCGTCGGCGTCCATCCGCTGCAGTTGAAGGATTCTTGCGCTCCAGGGGCGGAGGGACTCGCGGCGAGGAACGAGGTACCCCACCCGAGTCGCACTCTGTCCGGCCGGGCGCGGAAGGTCGCCAGGGACCTCGGCAACGTCCTCCTGCGAGCGCTCGAGGTCGAGCCGGGTCGTCGGTACCCGTCGGCCCGGTCGCTGTCCGATGACCTCCACCGGTACCTCCGGGGACATGCCGTGTCCGCGCAGTCCCCTACGGTCTGGTATCGCCTGTCTAAGCACTTCCGCCGGCATCGGATCGGTACTGCCGCCGTTCTCGCTGGACTTCTGGCCCTCACGGGCGGACTCGGGCTGACCACCTGGCAGGCAAGCGTCGCCCGGCAACGGGCGGTGGAGGCCGAGGCGGCCATCGAGCGATCCAGGCGCGTGAACGCCTTCCTGCAAGGGGTCCTGGCCACGGCCAATCCCAGTTGGTACGTGGGGCAGGAGGTCAAAGGCCCGGATGTGACGGTGCTGGAAGCCCTCGAGGCTGCCTCTCGCCGGATGGAGACCGAACTCGAAGGTGATCCGGAAGTGCGAGCGGACATCCACCACACGCTGGGTGATACCTATCGCGCGCTGCTGCGGCACGAAGAGATGCGGCACCACTTCGACGCATCGCTCGCCCTTCGCCGGCAGATCTATGAGGCGCCTCATCCGAAGCTCGCCGAGGCGATGTACTACTCCTCGGTGTCGTTGAGCCGCGACGGCGAGTGGGCCGCCGCCGAGGCGCTACTCGCGGACGCGGTCTCGATGCAGCGACTCCGCGACGAGGGCAACAACCTTCCGTTCATGCTTCAGGGTCTGGTGAGCTTCAGGCTCGCGGCGGGTGATGTCGACCGCGCATTGGCCATCCAGACGGAAGCTGCGGACATGTTCCGGGCTCGGTACGGACCGGGACACGTCTACCACGCGACCGTCCCCGCAGCGGACGTCCGTCTCGTACGCGTGCTTCTGGAGACGGGGCGCGTGGGGCGGGCTCGTGCTCTATTCGAGCGGCTGGAAGCGGAGGCGTTGGACCCGGCAGTTGCGGCCGACGTGCAGGTGGCGGGCGGGCTCGTGCTTGCGGCGGAGGGAAGTTTCCGGGAAGCCGAACGCCGCGTGCTGGGGTCCGATGCGGCGCGGCCGCTCTCCGCGCACGAGCTACTGTGGCTCGCCGTCCGGATCTACCTGCCCGCAGGCCGACTCGAGGAATCTCGCGTGGTGCTCAACGAGGCCGCGGCGATGTGGAGTGCCGAGTCGGAGAATCGGCCGGTGTCCGCACAGGAGGCGATCAGAGCCGAGGCGGCACTGGCCTACGTAGATGCGCGCTTGGGACGGGTCCGCGAGGCGTCCGAACGGGTGGCAGATCTGGAGGTGAGGATGAAACACCGCATCGCGGCCGCCGATCGCGGTTTCTTCTGGGAAGTCGACCAGTTGCTCGCGGCGGCACGCGGACACCTCGAGCTGCGTCAGGGAAGGGTGGCGTCGTCGCAGGGGATCTTCACCGACAACCTGGAGGAGATGGAGAGGCGTGGCATCCGCGGGGTTGTCCGGCACCGTGCCGAGGATGACTTGGCCCTGGCGGCGCAGGCTGCCGCGCAGCTTCCTCTCGACCACCTGGCGGACCCCGGCGCCCGGCGGGTGGGCGGCGGATGATCGGGGCGAGCGGGCCCCGGGGGGCGGCGGAGTCGTCGAAGCCATCCACCGCCCTGGCCGCGGGAGGGCGTGGCGGAGAGGGCGTGGATTCTCAACTCGTGGCGCGCGTGTACGACGAGTTGCGTGCCCTGGCGTCGTCCTACCTCAGGCACGAGGGCGTTGGGCACACGCTACAGCCCACCGCGCTGGTTCACGAGGCGTACGTGAAGCTGCAGGCCCAGTCCGTTGTTCCTACGGACCCGTCTCACTTCTTCGCCGTCGCAGCCCAGGCCATGCGTCGGATACTCAGCGACCATGCACGCCGGAGGAAGTCCGCGCGGAGGGGCGGCGGAAGGCGAATCACCCTGCGGGACGAGCACGCCGTGGACCCGGAGGCGTTCCTCGACGTGCTGGCCCTCGACCAGGCCATCGAGCGCCTCGGCGAAAGCCACGAACGGGCCGCGCGGATTGTCGAGTTGAGGTACTTCGGTGGCCTGGGCGTGGAGGAGTCGGCTCGGGCCCTCGGGGTTTCCCCGGTCACCATCAAGCGAGACTGGAGATTTGCCAGGGCATGGCTCATTCATGCCCTCTCCGACGAAGACGCGGAGCGACGGGAGGGGGGCTGAGGTCCTCCATTTAGCCCACGAGTGAGCCTACGTCGGGACCGCGCTCCGATCGGCTGACGGTCCGTGCCAAACGTATACCTCGTAGCCGTCCACTTCCGTGTGGGCCGGGTCAAACCCCC
>CALJKZ010000522.1 GCA_937983085.1 uncultured Gemmatimonadales bacterium | reverse complement strand
AGGTTGCCGTTGGACCAGACGTCGATGACCGGTCCGGTGTGGGGTCGGGACGTTTCGGGGTGCACCCAGACCTCGCCTCGGAGGACGAGTTGGTCCAGGTCGGTGGGCTCCTGGGCCGAGAGGGTTGTGGCGGCCAAGGTCAGGGTCGCGGCCGCGACGGCCGCTACGGTGAGGCTCACGCGGTATGCCGCGCTCCGGCCCTTCACCTCCTGATTCGACTCCATTCCATCCTGCCTGCGGAAGATGACGCGTCGGCCCGTCCACACCCGGTCATGCTACGCGGCCGCACCGCATCGTTCAAGCGAATTCGAGCCCGGCGGAATTGCCTGCGGCAGCCTCCCGCCCCATCGTCGGCGTCCGCCGCGCCGTGACCGGAGGTGGCTGCCGCCCCGGCTCATGCACGCCGACGTACCTCGTGCCTCCGAGCTGCATCATGCTGCGTCTCTTCGCGCTCCTCGCCGTTTGGCTCTTCGTCGCTACGCCACGGCCCCTGGCCGCCCAGTCCACCTGGGACGAACTCGTGGACTTCTTCCACGCGTGGCGAGACTTCGAGCGCCCGGCCTTCGTGGACGGGGTCCCGGACTACACGGCCACCAGCATGGCCCGACAACAGCGCGCACTGCGGGAGTGGAAGGAGCGGCTGTGGGCATTCGACATCGACTCCTGGCCGGTGGAACGGCAGATCGACTGGCACCTGGTCCGGGCGGAGATGAACGGACTCGACTTCGATCACAAGATCCGTCGACCCTGGGCGCGCGACCCCGCTTTCTACGTCACCATGTACCCGGCGGAGAGCGATGTCCCTGCTCACGAGGGGCCGGTCATCCATGGGTGGATCGACACGTGGACGTACGACCATCCGCTGTCCGACTCCGACGCCGAGGAGCTGGCGAGCCGCTTCGCCACCATCCCGGCGCTGTTGGATCAGGCCCGGGGGAATCTGGCGGGCAGCAACGCCCGGGACCTGTGGGAAGCGGGAATCCGGTCCTTCCGCCGACAGGCGGCCGACTTGAGGGCGTACGCGGCGGACGTGGCCGGAACCAGCGCCGCCCTCGACCGGGCGCTGGCCGATGCCGCCCGTGCGTCCGATGCCTTTGCGGCGTGGGTCGAGGCCGAACTCCCGGGGAAGACGGGCCCATCGGGGATCGGTCCCGCGGCGTACACCTGGTACATGCACAACGTGCACCTGTCGCCCTACTCCTGGCAGGAGCAGCTCACCATGATGCGCCGGGAACTGGTCCGGTCCCACTCCTCGCTTCGACTGGAGGAGAACCGCAACCGCGACCTTCCTCCACTCGAGCGCATCCAGAGCGCCGAGGAGTACGACCGCCGGCTGAATCAGTCGGTGGACCGGTACATGGCGTTCCTCCGAAACGAGGAGGTGGAGACCGTCGAGGAGTGGATGGACGCGGCGCTCCGTGCAGTGAACGGCTCCTTCACGCCCGCGGCCCCCGGGGAGATCCGCAACTTCTTCCAGGAAGTCATCTACCGGGACCCCGATGCCTTCCGACCCCACATGCACCACTGGATCGAGCTGGCGCGACTGCGGGAGGACCCGCACGCCAGCCCCATTCGGGCCACACCCTCACTCTACAACATCTACGACCATCGGTCCGAGGGCCTGGCGACGGGCGTCGAAGAGATGTTCATGCACCTCGGGCTCCTGGACGACAACTCGCCCCGGGCCCGCGAGCTGGTGTGGATCATGCTCGCTCAGCGCGCCGCCCGGGCCACGTCGGGGCTCATGCTCCACGGCAACCAATTCGTCATGGAGGAGGCCGTGGAGTTCGCCGGCCGGTGGACGCCCCGGGGTTGGCTGCCCGACGGCGATCTGGTCCGGGGCGAGCAGCACCTCTACCTGCGCCAGCCCGGATACGGCACCAGCTACGTGGCGGGGAAGGTGCAGATCGAAGAGCTCTTGGCCGAGGAAGCCCTGGACGAGGGCGCCGACTTCACCGTGAAGGGCTTCTTCGACGACTTCTACGCCGCCGGCATCATCCCCACGGTTCTGGTGCGATGGGAGATGACGGGCGAGAAACATCCCATTCTCGATGTGGACGGAGTGCAGGAGGCGCCCTGGCGCTGATGCGCTGAGCGGGCCCCCGCTGCCGGCGGACAGGCCCCCGCTGTAGGGCGAGCAGGCCTCCGCCGTAGGGCGGGCAGGCCTCTGCCGCAGGGCGCGCAGGCCTCTGCCGCAGGGTGGGCAGGCCTCTGCCGCAGGGCGGGCGGCTGCGCCTCACCCGCCCCCAGGCTCTCCGCGCCCGGGGCGGTCCCCCCCTCGGTTCGGAGTGGACACTTCGACCGATGGGCTTCGTCATCGTGTCCGGTTCGGTCATCGTGTCCGGTCACGGAATCGTGACTCGAGCGGTGCGTAAACCGATACAAGTCGTTGTGGTCGTGTGACTAAGGCGTGGTTGTGTTCCCCTGGCGTCGGGCTTGCCCTTCCAGAGGTCCGGCACCCCCCCTCAGGGCGGCTCTCCGGAACTCAGCCCGACGCCACAATGACCCAACTGCTGGAACGAAAGCCCGGGATCTTCCAATCCGGCGCGACCACCCATGTGCAGGCGGAGCAGGCTCGCCGCCTACTCAACGTCATCGTCGCGTCCGTCGGCCTCGTGCTCACCGCGCCACTGATGCTGTTGGTGGCGGTCCTCGTGAAGCTCGACTCCCCCGGGCCGGCCATCTTCACCCAGCCCCGCGTCGGCCTGGATCGTCGTGACCGTCGCGACAGGAGCTCCCGCGCCTCCCGCCGGTCGGAGGACAAGGGCGGTCGGATCTTCACCATCTACAAGTTCCGGACGATGACGTGTGCACCGCCCGGAGAGGACGCCCAGTGCTGGGCGGCCGAGAACGATCCCAGGGTGACCCGCGTCGGTCGGATCCTTCGCGCCACGCGTCTCGACGAGCTTCCCCAGCTCCTCAACGTGGTGAAGGGCGACATGAACATCGTGGGCCCGCGCCCGGAGCAGCCTCAGATCTTCGCCGAGCTCCGGGCCGAGGTGACGGACTACCGCGAGCGGCAGCGTGTGCTCCCCGGCATCACCGGGTGGGCTCAGGTCAACCAGGGGTACGACTCCAGCATCGACGACGTGAAGAAGAAGGTCGAGCTGGACCTGGAATACATCGGTGAGCGATCTCCGGGGAAGGACCTGGTCATTATGGCGAAGACCATGCCGGTGATGGTGCTCAGGAAGGGCAGCCGCTAGGCGGCTTTCCTCCCGCCGAGGGGCGGCCCGACTATGGGCCCTGAACTTCCTCCAGCCCCAAGGACAGCACGGCCGCGGCGCCGCACAGCAGCGAGAAGGTGAGGAGAACCGCCCACACGCCTGCCACCTGCGCCAGGGCTCCGAAGCCGCTGGCGAGAAGGAGGAGGACCCCGATGGCCGTGTTGGACAGGGCGGTGTAGGCGGCCCGGGTGTCACCGTCCGCCATGTCGACGATGTGCGTGGAGCGTCCGATGCGTACGCCCCCGGTTGCATCGACGGAGCTATGTAGAGTACAATATATAGAGCTAAACATTCCGAGTTCTTCGCGGAGACCCCG
>CALJKZ010000521.1 GCA_937983085.1 uncultured Gemmatimonadales bacterium | reverse complement strand
ACGATCGGCTCCAGACGCTGGGCGTGAGCCCTCAGTCGCGTCAGGTGGAGTTCGCCCCGGGCCAGCGCGTCCGGCTCGAGCTCGCCATTCCCTCCGAGGAGACGCTCCTCATGGGGTGGTGTCTCGCCGAGCAGACATCGCCCGAGTCCGCCGTCGTGGCTGGCATCGTCACCGATTCCCTCACCGGCGTGCCCATGCCCCGGGCGCTGGTCACGGCTCAGCCTACCGGACGCTATTCGGGCGTGCCGCCGGTGGAGACCCGCACCGACGATTCGGGCTACTTCCGCATGTGCTCCGTCCGGGCCGACGCCGACATCCGGCTCCAGGCCCACTTCGGTCAGAGCTCCGGCCGCTCCGTGGACGTGCGTCTCCAGCCCGGCACGGCCACGATCCAGGACCTGGCGCTCCTCATGTCGTCGGAAGGCACGCTGGCCGGCTACGTGCGGGACTACCAGTCCGGCGATCCGGTCTCCGGCGCCACCGTTTCGGTCATCGGTACCACCAGCTCCACGCTCACCGACGGCACCGGCCGCTTCATCCTCGACGACCTGCCCCCGGGGCGCCACCTGGTCACTACCGACCACATCGCGTTCCAGGAGCGCACCGACTCGGTGACGATCTTCAGCCAGGAGACCGTCGACATCGAGGTCAACATGGCCACCGAGGCGCTGCAGGTCGAAGGCCTCGTGGTCACCGCTCGCACCCGATTCGGCCGCACGAGCCTCGCGGGTGACGCGAAGCGCATCGACTTCCTCGGCCGCGAGGAGATCGAAGCGCTTCTCCCCAGGGTCACGGCGACGCCGGATCTGCTCCGGAACATGAACGCGCCGGGCCTCCGCATTCGGGAGGTCTACCAGACCGACGAGCTGACGGGCGTCATGGTACCGGGCATCTGCATCGAGATCCGGCGCTCCGGCGGTGAAGGGTGTCGACCCGCGGCGGTGGCCATCAACAACGTCATCGTCCCGTATCCCGACGAGGTGCTGCGGGATCTGGACCCGACGATTATCGATCGCATCGAGATCCTGAGCCCTGTCGACGCCCAGTTCCAATTCGGCTCGGTGGCGGGCAACGGTGCCGTGGTGATCTTCACGCGGTAGGTTCGGCCATCCGATCCACGGGTTCCGAGTTCACGCGGCCGGAGCCCGCAACCGAGGTCTGACGTCCTGACCGCTGGGGTGTCCGACTGGCCCGCAGCATAGACGGAGGGCGTGTGGCGACCAACACCGCGGACGAGCTCCGGGAAAGGTGCCCCCACTGCCTGGTGCGGGTCGACTCCCCTGCCGAATGGTGCCAGCACTGCGGCAAGACCTTCGATGAGCAGCCCGAAGTCGAGGGTCCCGTGGGCCTCGGGGGCTGGCTGATACTGGTCGGAATGGGGCTTGTGCTGGGGCCCTTCTTCGTCCTGGGGCAAATCGCCACGGACCTCCTTCCGGTCTTTCGGGAGGGCTGCTGGCCCATCGTCACCGACCCGGCCAGCGACGCCGACCATCCGATGTGGGGTCCGCTCCTTCTGTTCGAGTTGATCGGTAACCTCGTCCAGGTCACTGCCCTGCTGGTGGCCCTGGTTCTCTTCTTTCAGAAGTCGTCGTACTTCCCGAGGCTCCACATCGCCATCTACCTTGGGGTCCTGGCATTCCTCATTCTCGACTATTGGCTCGCCGGCCTCATTCCGGCGGTGGCGGCCGAGAGCGACCTCGAGGCCTGGGCCTTGATCTGGCGGCAGGCGGTGTCGTGTCTCATCTGGGTGCCCTACATGCTGAGGTCGAAGCGCGTGCGGAACACGTTTGGTTGGCCGCGGTGATCTCCCGCACGGCGGTCCGCGTCCGCGGGGTCCGGACGGCTCGACCGGCTCCTCGAGTCCTCGCCTCGGTCGTTCTGGCAGCGCTGGTCGGTGGTTGCGCCCCGGGCGCTTCGGACACGGATGCCGAAGCGCTTCAGGTCGCCAACCTCGTCACCCTCGGGAAGGTCTGGGGCTTTGCCAAGTACCATCACCCGCGGGTGACGGCGGGCGACTTCGACTGGGACCAGCAGCTCCTCGATGTCCTTCCCGCCGTCCGGGACGCTCCGGACCGCGAGGCTGCCCTCGACGCCATGAACGCGTGGCTTGAAGGACTGGGTCCGGTTGAACCATGCGATCGGTGCGCCGAGGTCCCCACCGACGTGCACCTGGACGCCCCCGTCGCGTGGATCGAGGACACGGCCATGCTCGGGGCCGACCTTTCGCGCCGGCTCGGCCACATCCATGCCAACCGGCCCGACGGCGGCGGGCAGCACTACGTGGCCCACCAGCCCGGCGTGGGCAATCCGGTGTTCCTCAACGAGGACGACTACGCCGACGATCCCGCGCCCGACGAAGGACTCCGACTGCTGGCCCTCTACCGATTCTGGAACATCATCCAGTACTGGTTTCCCTACCGGGATCTCATCGACGACGATCTCGATGCGCTGCTGGCCGAGTTCGTGCCCGAGGTCCTCGATGCTCCGGACGGCCAGGCGTATCGGCTGACCATGCTGCGGCTCATCGCGCGGGTGAAGGACACGCACGCGAACCTCTGGAGCGACGTCGCCGTGCGCCCTCCCGGTGGATCGCTGCGCGTGCCGGTGGCGGTGCACTTCGTCGAAGGCCGGGCCGTTGTCGTGGACTATCAGGACGACGCGTACGGTCCTGCCACCGGGCTGGAGGTCGGGGACGTCATCGAGACCGTGGACGGCGTGCCGGTGGATACGCTCGTCCGCCGGTGGGAACCGTACTACGCCGCCTCCAACCGTCCCACGCGCCTGCGTGACATCGGTCGCAGCCTCCTGCGGGGAAGCTCCGCCTCCGTGAGCATCGCCTTCGAGCGAGCAGGCACGAGCATGGAGACCGTGGCGCAGCGACTCGCCATCGGGGAGATGGACCCGACGCGTGGGCTGACCCACGACCTGGACGGTCCGGCCTTCCAGCGCCTCTCGCCGGACGTCGCTTACCTCAAGCTCTCCGCCGTCGTAGCCGACTCGGCCGCCTCGTACATCGAGCGGGCCGAGGGTTCGCAGGTGTTCGTCATCGACATCCGGAACTACCCCAGCGAGTTCGTGGTCTTCGCCCTGGGGGGACACTTCGTCACCGAATCGACGCCCTTCGCGCGGTTCACGTCGGCCCGGCCGGCGAACCCGGGGGTGTTCATCATGGGCCCGGCGGTGTCGGTGTCGCCG
>CALJKZ010000520.1 GCA_937983085.1 uncultured Gemmatimonadales bacterium | reverse complement strand
CGGAGACGGCCCCACGGATGCCCCGGGGAAATGCGGCCTCGACATGCCACCGACCCTTGGCCTCCGCACGGTCCAGCTCCTTCTGGAACCCTTCCTTCGACACACTCGAAGCCTCGAGCTCCAACTCCTCTTCCGACACCTCCGCAAGCATCCTCGCACCGCCTTCACCCGACGAAACCAGCAGGATCCTTCGTCCCACGCGGACGAGGGCGAGCCCCTGGTTGGCGTGGAGCCCGACCCGCGCCACCACCTGAAGGCACCTGGGGTCGAGACCGCCCAGGCGCATCCCGAGGAGGCGGTTGCGCGCCCACAACGCGAGGAACGCCAGCCCCGCCATTGCACCCGCCAGAGCAAGCCCGGTGACGAGCAGGCTGATCAAGAGGGGACTTCTCCCGCCTGGACCGGCTCACGAATCCGGATGATGCGGACCCCGAACTTCTCGCCCATGACGACGACTTCGCCGGTGGCGAAGGGTTTGTCGCTCACGAACACCTCGACGGGCTGACCCACGAGCCGATCGAGTTGGACGACGGAGCCGCGGCCGAGAGCCAGAACGTCTTCCACGGCCATTCGGGTCCGACCGAGTTCGATGGAAACCGGTACCTCGAGCTGCATGACGGCGGCGAGTGAACCACCTCCGCCGGCCGGTGGAGCCGCGCGGCCCCCGGGTGGCGCACCGGGGCCGCCGGGGGCTGCCGCCCCTCCCGGCGGCGGCGCTTGACCCGCACCGCCTGCCGCTCCCTGCCCTTCGCTCCCACGCAGGTTGGGAAGTTGCTCATCGCTCAACGGACTACTCCTTATTGATGGATTCGGTGATCTGAACGCCCATCCGCGGGCCGAGGCGGCCCTGGAGGCCTTCGTAGCGCGGCACACCGGAGACGAGGACCTGAACGGGGTCTTCCGTCGACGCGGTGGTGGTCAGGAAGTCTCCGGGTTCGAGCGCGGCGAGCTCGCCGAGGGTCATGCGGAGCTGCGGCAAGCGGGCGGACACCTCGATGCTCGCGCGACGAACCAGACCTTCGATGCGGTGGCGCTCCATCGCCCGCTCCGCCGGAGACGTACTGGGGGTGGCGAGCCGAGGCTTGCCCTCGGTTGGGCTGATGAAGGGTTCGAGGACCTGGAAGGGGAGTGCCACGTGGAGGATGCCTTTCACTTCCTCGAACTCCACGCGGAGCGTAGACACGAGCACGTCGTCGTCGCGACAGGCCATGTCGATGAGTTCCCGGGCCGACTCGTAGCGAGCGAACTGGAGCTCGAGGTCGAGATGGTCGCTCCAGACCAGAGCCACCTCTTCGGCCATCTTGTCCGTGGCGATCCGCATGATCACCTGTTCAAGGGGCGTCAGCGGCCGCGGCAGGGGCTCGGACACCTGCCCTCCGCCTACCAGACGCTCGACGAGGAGGAAGGCGATGGTCGGATCGAGACTCACGGCCATGGAGAGTCCGGCCGGCTTCGCGATGTCGTAGACGAACGTCGCCGCGTTGTCTTCGACGGCATCCCGGAATTCGTGGTACGGCGCCTGGCCCACCGACTCGACGTGGACCTCGAAGGCGGCGCGAAGTCTCCCTGAGAGCCACCGCTGAACGCCCTGGGCCAGCTGTTCGTGGGAAGCCTCCAGGCTCCGCTGCCGGTCCGGCGAGATCCGGCTCGGTTTCGTGAAGTCGTAGGGGACGATCTCCCCGCGTTCAGGGCTCGGCCGGATCATTGGATGACGAACTGGGGGAAGAAGATCCGGTGGACGCCTTCGTACCCGAGCATCGTGTTCAAGGCGATGCGGAGGTCGTTGCGGATCTCGTCCCTGAGGGAGATGTCGGAGAGCTCGTCGACGGTGCGGATGGCGAGCACTGTCTGCAGCAGATCCCGAGCCTCTGCATCTCTCGACTCCAGCTCCGCGCGGGTGTCGTCGTTCGTGTCGAGGACCAGCGTCGCGATGAGGAATCGCGAGCCACCCGACTCCGCAGGGTTGAGGATCAAGTTGTCGATGGTCAGGGGGCCGTCGTCAGCCGACGCGTCGCCGTACGGCCGGTCCCCGCCGTACCCACCTCCGCCGTGGCCGTCGTCGCCACCCTCGGACGGCGACGAGGCCATCATCTCGGCCACGATGGGGGTGACCACCGGTCCACCGAACCACCCTCCCGCACCGGCGCCGACGAGGGCCACGGCCAGGAGCATGACGACGGAAGGTCCAGAGGACTTCGTCGCGAGGTCGTCGGCACCTTCGTCCAGAAGATTTTCGTCGCTCAAGGGCTGCCCCCGGGCAGTGCAGGTTCACCGCCACTATTCGCACGGCCCGTGCCATCCGTCGCCAGGCGGCGCCCTGCGCCCCAAAACGTTATGATACATCACCTTACGCGACCTCACACTGTGCCGGCTCCACAGGAGTGACTTCTCGCGACGGAGGTAGCGGAACGATCTTCCGGGGGTCCGTCCGGCTGATTCTTCCGGCCACCCAAGAAGCAGGCCCCCGCACCCGGAAGGGCGCGGGGGCCACCCGTC
>CALJKZ010000519.1 GCA_937983085.1 uncultured Gemmatimonadales bacterium | reverse complement strand
TGACGGGGGCGCCCACCCACGCGTCGTCCGCGCCCAGGCCCACCGCGGCTCCGAGGACATCGCCCTCGGCGGCGTTCGTGGGCGCGATACGGATCGGGTCGTTCCAGGAGTCTCCGCTGCGTCGAAACGAAAAGGCCGCTCCGAACCCGAACGCGGCGCCTGGCGCACCGATGCTGGCGCGGCTCCCGTTCACGGCGATGGCAGCGCCGAAGGCGGCTTCCGTCTCAGCCGAAACGGTCAGCTCACCGGAGTGTCGCCATGTACCATTGTCCAGGGCGAACTCGAACACGCGACCCGCCTGGTCGACCGAGCCGGCTCCATCCGATTGTGCGGCTTCCGGGGCGCCCACCAGGGCGCGCCCTTCGGCCACCGCGATGGCGGCGCCGAACGCGTCGCCCTCGGCTGCTTCCGGCGCCTCGATGCGCTGACGCTCCACCCACGATCCGTCCGCGGCACGCTGGAAGGCGTACACGCTTCCCGGAGGAGGCGGAGGGACGTCTTCGTCTCCCCGGCGGCGGCGGGGGCGCAGACGGCTCCGGTCCGACGGGGCACGGGGCTCACCGATGAGGAGCCAGTCACCCTCGGCTGCGAGGGCCATTCCGAAGTCCGTTCCGCAGTAGCCGTACGCGTTGCAGCGGGGGTCGAGGCCTGCCCGGTCGCCCTGGGCGAGGGTCGAGGAATGACTCCAGGCGCTGCCCGAGCGTTCGAAGACGTGCACGGCCCCGCCCCGCTGGCCCACGAAGAGCGTGTTGCCGGTCATGGCCAGGACCGCACCGAAGCCGTCGGCCCGTTCCGCGTCGGGCGCCCGGAGCCGATCTACCTCCACCCACGCGTCACCCTGCTTCCGGTACACGTAGACCATGCCGGGCCGGAAGCTGTTGTTCGGTTCGCCGATGATGAGCGTGTTGCCATCCACGACGACGGTGTTGCCGAACGAGCTCGATTGTGCTGCGGCGGGCACCGTGAAGGCCGCCAGGGCCACCAAGGCAACGAGTAGACGAGGCAGGGTCATGTGTTCCTCCAAGACGAATTGGCGCGAGGCCGAAATGCGTTCGTCAGGCTATCGCACGGGGGGGCGACTGACAACGACACGCGGCGAAACGTGTGTCCGTCAAGCTGTCCAGCGCCTCGACTTTGCGGCGTCCTGGCTCGGGAAGTACCCCAAGGCCTCTGGGTGAGGCTTCCTATCAAAACGGTGCGCAGCGGCGGGTGTTGTTGCTACTATTGAGATTGGCACGTCTGGCAAGCAGGACGGCAGTACCCCTACGAGGACCCCCAACTCGTGCACGAACCCCCAGAGGGCAAGGCGGAAGGGACCGCTCGCGCCCTGATCGACCTGGACCTTCTCGGTACCGGGCCCGATGAGCGTTTCGACCGGTTGACGCGTCTTGCGCGTCATCTGTTCGACACGCCGTTGGCGCTCCTGAGTCTGAGTGGATCCGATCGTCGATGGATCAAGTCCCGGATCAACCTCGATCCCAGCAAGACACCGCCAGAGTTGTCTTTCTGCGCTCAGGCCATGGACGACGACATGCTCATCGTCCCCGATGCGTCCAGGGACGAGCGCTTCCGCGACCACCCGGCCGTCCGCAACCTGCCTGAGATCCGGTTCTACGCGGGCTGCCCGGTGAAGGGACCCGACGGGATCTCCCTCGGGACGCTTTGCGTCATCGACCACGAGCCTCGCGAGATCGGCGAGGAGGAGGCCGGCGTCCTCAAGGACCTGGCGTGGATGCTCGAGCAGGAACTCAAGTCCCTGTCACTGGCCACGCGCGACGAGCTTACGGGACTCACCAACCGTCGGGGCTTCGACGCCATCGCCGAGCACACCATCGCGATGTGCCGGCGGGTCGGCGAGCCGGCCACGCTCCTCTACTTCGATCTCGACGAGTTCAAGGAGATCAACGACAGCCTCGGCCACGCCGCCGGGGATCGTGTGCTCCGGTCCTTCTCCCATCACCTGAATTCGACGTTCCGGGACTCGGACGTCGTGGCCCGCGTCGGTGGTGACGAGTTTTGTGTCCTACTGACCTCGGCCACGACCGAGGACGTCCAGCGCCCCCTTTCGCTCCTGAAAGGTCGACTTCGGACGCGAGGTGGAGAGCCGTCGGTGGCGTTCAGCGTCGGCGTGGCCTCGTACGACCCTTCGCGTCACCAGTCCGTGCAGGCCCTGGTCAACGAGGCCGACATGCAGATGTACCGGCACAAGCGGTCGCGGGGCGGGGGGCAGGGGCGGCGGGAGACGTAACCCCCCCTTACCGGGGCAGCACCGCTTTCGGCATGTGCATGCTCACCAGATAGTGGGGCATGTCCACCGTCTCGGAGATCTTGAGGTCGCCAGCCAGTGACGCCAGGACGTAGGCTTCCTCTCTCGCCATGCCGTGCGCGGCCTCGAGGTAGTCGATCATC
>CALJKZ010000518.1 GCA_937983085.1 uncultured Gemmatimonadales bacterium | reverse complement strand
GTTCATCCACGAACCGAAGAACTGCCTCATCAACCAGCGGCAGATCGGCGAGCACAGCAAGACGTTCGCCAGCGCGCTGCGCGGAGCGCTCCGCGCAGACCCCAACGTCATTCTCGTGGGGGAGATGCGCGATCTGGAAACCATCTCCCTCGCCCTTACCGCGGCCGAGCTCGGCCTCCTCGTCCTCGGGACCCTGCATACCAAGTCCGCGGCTCAGACCATCAGCCGCGTCGCCGATGCCTTTCCCGCCGATCAGCAGGCGGCCGTCCGTCTGACCCTTTCGGAAGTGCTTCTGGGCGTTTGCTCCCAACAGCTCCTCCGCCGGTCCGACGGGAAGGGAAGGGTGGCGGCGTTCGAGATCCTCCTCGGAACGCAGGCCGTGCGCACGATGATCCGGGAAGGAAAGGGCCACCAGGTGAACAACGTCATCGTGACGGGCAAGAAGGACGGCATGAAGCTCCTGGACCAATACCTCAAGGAGCTCATCCACAACGGCCTGGTCACCGCCGAGGAAGCCGCCCGGTATGCCGAGGAGCCGGAGACGATTCTGGCGTTCGGACGTTCGGGCGGGAAGCTACCGCCCGACCAGGCGCCGCCGAAGCCGGGGGCTCCCGTTGCGTAAGACGGACCGGATCGACCAGATCCTCATCAAGTTGGGCCACGTCACCCGGGGCGACGTCGAGCGGGCCCTGGAGCGACAGAAGGAGGCCGGTGGGCGGATCGGCGAGAACCTCATCGAGATCGGGGCGCTCACCGAGGAGCAGCTTTTCGACGCGTTGGTGGAGCAGTTCAGGATCCCCACCGTCACCGTCGACGAGAACGTCGTGGCGCAGGGTCTCCTGGACCGGATGCCGGAGGGGGCACTGCGGGACAATCTCATCGTGCCCGTCGGGTGGAACGAGCAGTTCGGCGTCCTGAGCCTGGCGGTGGCCAATCCCTCCGATACGGACGCCATCAAGGAGGTCGGGCGGGCTTTCGGGGCGAAGAAGGTCAGGGTGTCCCTGGCGCCGGAGAACGTCCTCGCCCGGCTCATCGCGGACCTGGTCGGGGAGGGAGAAGGAACCCCGGGACGGCGGGCCGGAGGCACCCAGGTCCGGCTCGTGGCCCTTCCCGAGCTCTTCGAGCCCGAGGAATCGGAGGGCGAAGAGCTTCCTGCCGACGAAGGGGACCGGAGTGGCGCGAAGGTGGTCATCGTGACCCGAAGCCCGGTGGAGAAGAACTTCTTGCCGTCGGTCTTCCGTCCCGACGGATACGAGATCGTGGTGGTCAGCGACCCCGCCGATTCCCCCGAAGCCATCGCGGGCGCTCATGCGATCCGCGTTTCACGCGAGATGAGCGACACCTTCGATGCGTGGCGGGCCGAAGGGGTGATCCCGGCCTTCACCGGTGAGGTCGTTCGCTACTCGAGCGTGGCGAAGACCATGCTCGAGACGGCCGCCCCCTATCCCCGCATGGCGGCTGCCACCCGCTCGGCGGTGGGGGCGCTGGCCGAGGCCCGGGCTCGCGGCGAAGCGGAAACGGCACCGTACAGCTTGATGACCGCCGACCTCGAAGCCCTCGCCGCCCGCGTCGGCTTCGGACGGTTGGAGACCGACGGGCTGGTAATCGGCGCACATCTCCTCCTCCCGGTGGAGCGCGGTTCGCGCATCGAACCGTTCCATCGCTTCGCAGCCACCATGGAACTGGCCCACCGCATGGCCTTCCCCTGGCCGGTGGATGAGCTCTTGAGCTCGTGTCTCGGGTTGTACCTCGGGCGGGTGGAGCTCACCGAGCCCACGGGACGCGCCGATGTGCATCTCGGGGCGCAATTGCTGGCGCTGGTCTGGTTCCGTCACAACGTCGTGGTGTTTGAGGACGGCTCCGAGACGGATTCGACGGTGGCCGTCCGGACCGCCCTCAGGGAGCTGGCAGGGCGCCTGGCGACGCAGGACATCGTCGAGACGTATCTCGACGTGATGGCGAAGCGTGCCGAGACCCAGACCGATGTGGACTTGAGCGCTCTCGTCGTGGGAGGGGAACGCGTGCAGCAGGCCATGAAGACGGCGTTGGAGCGAATCGGGTGTCGCGTGGACCTCGCCTCGGAAGTGACGCGAGGCTACGACATCGCCAGGGAAGCGCGTCCCACGGTGGTCATCCTCGACCACGAGGGCCTGGGCGGCGGAGTCGAGCAGGCGTGCAAGGTCTTCCGTGTGGACCGGAGCGCACTCCTGTACGTCGTCACGCAGCAGTCGGACCCGGCGGTGGTGCTCAACCTGCTGGACCTGGGTGTGGACGACGTCTTCGCGCCTCCCCACGACTTCGACGTGCTGGCCGCCCGCCTCCACCGCGCGGTCCGGACGCGCTCCACGCCTCGCGCTGCCCTGGAGGACAGCACCCTCGCCGCCCGCTTCGAGGCTCTTTCGTTCCTCGATCTGGCCCAGATGCTCTCCAACGGCCTCAAGACCGTTCGCATCGAGCTCCGAAGCGACGAGGGGGAAGACGCCGTGCTCTTCCTGGAAAAGGGTCGTCCGGTCTTCGCCGAGTGCGGGGAGTTGAAGGGACCCCAGGCGGTGTACAGGATCATCGCTTGGGACGACCAGGGTGAGTTCAGCGTCCACGACGCGGCCGAGTTGCCCGAGCCCAACATCGCCGAGTCGGTGGAAAGTCTGCTCATGGAAGGCGTGCGGCTCCTGGACGAAAGCCGGGCATGAGGCGCCCTACGCGGGCGGTGCTCGTGGCCCTGCTGGTGCCGACCGTATTGGCCTGCGGCCGGGTCGCCGACGGTGCCGCTGATCCGGCGGTCCTTCGGGCCGCGTTGGACTCGGCTGTGCAGGCGAGCGGCGCCGAGGTGGTGGGCATCTACTACAGGAGCCTCGCACCGGGCGGGGACTCGCTCACCATGGACGCCGACGTGCGGATGCACGCCGCCAGCACCATGAAGGTGCCCGTCATGCAACGTCTCTTCCTGGATGACCAGGAGGGGATCCGCGACCTCGACTCGACCCTCCCCGTGACGCGGACGTTCCGTTCCATCGTCGACGGATCGACCTTCGATCTCCCGCCGGAATCGGACTCCGATACCACCTTCTACGGTCGGGTGGGTGGGGACGCCACCGTCCGCGAGATGGTGGACCGGATGATCACGTGGTCCAGCAACCTGGCCACCAACATCCTCATCGAGGTGGCCGAGCCCGACCGCATCGAGGGCATGCTCGCACGGATGGGCGCCGATTCCATGTCCGTCCTCCGGGGCGTCGAGGACCTGAAGGCATTCCAGGCGGGACTCTCCAACACCACGACCGCCCGGGGGCTGGGTGCCGTCATGGCCGGGATCGTCGAGTCGGATCTCTTTTCCGAAGAGAGCCGCGCAGGCATGCTGGACATCCTTTCCCGCCAGCACTTCACCGGCGGCATCCCGTCGGGCGTGCCCGGCGGCGTCCGCGTGGCCAACAAGACCGGGTGGATCACGGGGATCCACCACGATGCCGCGTTGGTGTTCCCGCCCGACGGGGCTCCCTACGTGCTCGTCCTCATGGTCCGCGGTCACCCCGCCGACGACCAGGGAGAGGCGATGAAGGCCGAGTTGTCGCGGATGGTGTGGGAGCACCACACCGCGAGCTAGGCCGTCCTGGACGGTCTACGTCCTCTCGGTGGTCTCCACTCGAACGCCGGCCTCGAGGGTTCGGTGGACGGGGCATCGATCGGCGATCTCCATGAGTCGGGCCCGCTGCTCGTCGGTGAGCGGGCCGAGAAGCTCGATCTCCCGATCCACGACGTCGAGCCGTTGGTCCTCTCCACAGTCGTCACAATCGTTGGCGTGCACCCGCCGATGCTTGAGGCTGACCCGCACCTCGTCTAGTGGCCAGTCCTTGCGGCCTGCGTACATCTGAAGGGTCATGGAGGTGCAGGCCCCCAGACCGGCCACCAGATAGTCGTAGGGTGTGGGGCCCGCGTCGTCGCCTCCCACCGAGGCCGGCTCGTCCGCCACGAGGACGTGCTGCCGCACGGCGATATCGGTGTGAAAGGTCCCCTCACCGGTCCGCGTGACGGCCCGATCGGCTTCCCTGAGTTCGTCGATGTCGGCGGGTCCCTCACGCAGATCCACATACCGGCTCGCCCACGCGGCCAGGACGGCCGCGACGTAGGCCGAGTCGGCCGGATCCGTGAGCAGATGGTCCGCACCATCGAGGGACACGAAGCTCTTGGGATGCCGAGCCATCTGGTAGAGCCGTGCTGCGTTGTCGATGCCTACGACGGTGTCCAGGGGAGCGTGCATGAAGAGGAGGGCGGCGTCGAGGCCTGAGACGACCTCCTCCATGTGCTGCGCCCTCAGGTCGTCGAGGAACTGCTTCTT
>CALJKZ010000517.1 GCA_937983085.1 uncultured Gemmatimonadales bacterium | reverse complement strand
CGAGTGGGGTGATCCCCACAAAGTGGACATGACCTTCAGCGTGTCGAAGAGCTTCCTGTCCACCACCGTCGGCTTGGCCCACGACCGCGGGCTCATTCGTGACGTGAACGACCTCGTGCGCCCGTACATGCCGCCCGTGGTCCTCGACCACGGCGACGGAGAACCCGGAGACGAGAGCGGTCGAAGCGCCAAGCTCCTGTTCGAATCCGAGAACAACCGGAAGATCACCTGGGACCATCTCCTCCGTCAGACGAGTGACTGGGAAGGGACGCTGTGGGGCAAGCCCGAATGGGCCGATCGCCCGGACCAGGACCGCTCCACGTGGGGCACGCGCGACCGCTTCGAGCCCGGGACGGTCTACGAGTACAACGACACTCGGGTGAACCTCCTCGCGCTCGCGGCCACCAGCGTGTGGCGACGTCCCCTGCCCGAGGTGCTCCGCGACGAGGTCATGGATCCCATCGGAGCCACGAACACGTGGCGGTGGTACGGCTACGACAACTCGTGGATCACGCTGGACGGCAGCATGGTCCAGGTGGTGAGTGGCGGTGGGCACTGGGGGGGCGGCATGCACATCAACGCCTTCGACCAGGCACGTTTCGGTCTGTTCACCATGCATCGAGGCATGTGGAACGGTGAGCGCATCCTCTCCGAGGCGTGGTTCGACATGGCCACGACACCTGGCGCGGTGAACGAGGGCTACGGTTTCATGAACTTCTCCCTCAACACGGGCCAGGGGCGTTACGAAGAGGCCCCGGTGAACACGTGGACGCACACCGGCGCCGGCTCGAACCTGATCTACGTCGATCCGGCCAACGAGTTGGTCATCGTGGCGCGATGGATCCGCGGGGGAGCGTTCGGTGACACGGTCCATCGGGTCCTGGACGCGCTGGGCGACGCAGCGGTCAGGAGGTAGGCTGGGGCCGCTGCAACGGGATCACCCCGTCAGGCGCCGAACTGTTTGAGGTGATGGTCTGCGTGCTTGTACGCCCAACGCTTCCACTCCCACGTGGTGAGCGGACCGAAGGCCGGGTGTGGGGGGGTGTCGGACGATGCCTCCCACACGGCCATCGCTTCGAGTCCCGAGGCGACGCGTTCGCGTAGGGCGTCGAACTCGTCCGCTGGAACGACGACGCTCGCCGGATCGTTGGGGTTGGGAACGCCCTTCGGCCAGGGCAGGGGCACCCGGAAGGCCACGAACTTGATGACCTTCGAATATCCCTCGCCCCACCCGGTCTGGGCGGAGCCGCCCCGGACGACCCACTCCATCGATCCCGCGAGATGGGACAGGGCCTGCTGGACGTTCATCTTGCCCCACTGACGCGGGGCGTCGGGGGTGAGGTTGTGCAGACGGCGGGTGAGCCGAGCCACGACGTCAGGGTTGCCGATGGTCTTCAAGGATGGCCTCCGGGTTCAGCGGCTGAACCTCCGTCCTTCGGCCGAGGCCGCGCAAGCACCCCTGCCGGCCGGGGAGCCCGAAGGGCGGTCCCGAGCCGACCGCATGCGTCGTTGCGGCTACGGCGCCCGGATGTGGTCTCCGAAGAAGAGGGCGTTCAGGAAGAGCCGCTGCGTGCCCCGCCAGTAGCCGCGGAAGTTCGGGTTGTCCACCAGGAGGACGACGCTCCCACCGCCGAGCTGATCCGCGAGGACGGAGGGTGAACCCGAGAGACGGGCCTCGTTCTCGTCGGAGATGTAGCCACTCAGGTGGGGATCCTCGGTGAGTTGGGCCACCGTGCTGTAGGGGTTCCCGCTCGGCTCGAAGAAGAAGGCGTGGTCACGCCACACCGGGAGAAAACGGCGCTGATAGCCCCAGCCGAGAGGATGGGTCAGGTCCAGGTCGGTGGCCCAGATGGACCCTCCGATGGATTGGGCGCCGGAGACCTCCGCGGCCACGTCGTAGTCGCGGCGGGGCTCCTCCGAGGCGTCTTCACCCACGCGTCGACCCACGCCCGGCGCTGCGATGTTGGGCGTCAGACCGTTCTGCGCCGCCCACGCCGCCGCACCGCGGATGGCCACGAGGGTCCCCCCGCCGCGGATCCACGAACGGAGGGCGTCGAGGCGGTTCCCCTGTAGGAATCCCAGGTTGCCCGACACCAGGACGAGCACGTCGTAGCGCGACCAGTCCACCCGGCCCATGTCGCCGACATCGACCTTGCTCACCGCCATACCGATGCGCTGGTCCAGGAGGTGCCAGAGTTGCCCGGCCTCGTACGAGGAGAGGCCGTCCCCGATGGGAAGGAGGACCCGGGGAGCTCGGACCGGCAGAAACGATCGGCTCCCGAGGTCGGGCACGTCCACCGCCCATCCCGTCTCGGCCGCGTGAATGGGGACCCCGACCTCGCGCGCCACGTCGGTCACCGCCGCATGCAGGGCATCGGGGTCCAACGTCTGGATTCCGACGGGCATGGAGATGGCTCCCCGTCCGAAGTCCACCATCCCCGACGCCGTGCGCACGGTGAAGGGACGGCCCGAGACCTCGGCGCGGACTCCACGCGCCTGGAGCGCCTGAAGGGCCCGCGGGGATTCGGACAGGCGCCAGTCCATGAGGTACGCGATGCCGCTTCGCGGTACCGCGGGAGCCGCGCGATCCGGAGCCGTGGTCACCCGGTCGCCGAGGGCGGGCATCCCGCCCCGGATCTCGGCGTCGGGAATCCCGTAGGCGAGGCTGAGCGTCCACGTCGACGCATCGTAGAACACGCTGTC
>CALJKZ010000516.1 GCA_937983085.1 uncultured Gemmatimonadales bacterium | reverse complement strand
CATCAGGGAGTTCAAGGAGCACCTCCAGGTCCTTCTGATCTCGGCGCTCTTCAGCCTCCTGGCGGCGCGGGTGAGTCTGGAGGAACTCCAGGCCATCGGCGCACGGGAGTTCGTCTTTCTGGGGCTCCTCATTCTTCTGGTGCGCCCCCTGAGCGTTGCTCTGTCCACCGTCGGTACCAGCCTTCCGAAAGCCGACCGACTCTTCGTGGCGGCCATGGCCCCGCGGGGTGTGGTCGCGGCGGCGGTCACGGCCATCTTCGCCCTTCGCCTGGAGGAAGAGGGATTCGCCGGTGCCGAGCGCATCGTGCCCATCGTCTTCTTCATCATCGCGGGTACCGTCGCCATCTACGGTCTGGCCGCACGGCCCCTGTCGCACCGCCTCGGCGTGGCGGAGAAGAACCCCAACGGAATCCTCATCGTGGGAGCCCACGGCTTCGCCCGGGCCCTCGCGCGCGCTCTGAAGGAGGTCCGGGTACCGGTGCTTCTGGCCGACACCAATGCCCGGCATGTCGGGGCGGCTCGGCTCGAAGGGCTACCGGTCTACCACGGGAGCGTACTCAGCGACCAGGCCGACGAGGATCTCGAGATGCCCGGCATCGGAAAGATCTTCGCCCTCACGTCCAACGATGAGGTCAACGCCCTCTCGGCCCGACACTTCGTCCACCTCTTCGGCCGCGAGAACCTCTTTCAACTCACGACCACCCGAAAACCCGCGGAGGGATCGGCGGAGCTCGGGTCGGAGTTGAGAGCTCGCGTGCTCTTCGAGAAAGAGATCACCTTCGAGACGCTCCAGCGGCGCTTTCGGGAGGGGGACGACTTCGTAGCCACCGTCCTCGACGAGACCTTCGGGCTCGAGGAGTGGCGCGACGCGGCGGGCGAGGACGCCCTGCCGCTTCTGGCCGTCGACGAAAGCGGGCGGGTCACCATCGCAACCCGTGAGCAGCCTCTCGAGGCTGCGGCCGGCCAAACCCTCATCGCCCTGACCCGACCCATTCCGACTCCGGCGCCGCCCGCTCGGCCCTAGGTGCGTCCGCGGGCGCACCCGCTCACTCGGAACCACTCCTCGCACCAGCCGTCCCCGATTCCGTTACGGAGTCGTCGATGACCAGGTCCCCACCGTGGCGGCGCGCCCACGCCAGCAGGAGGGTCGTAACGCGGTCGTAGCTCTGGATCCCTCCGGGTACGCCGTGTGCCCTGAGGTAGGCGTCGTTGGTGGCCTCCACGATGGGAGCGGCCACGCTCCGGGAGTCCAGGAGGTAGTCGATGTAGCCCTGCCAGTCGCGCAAGACGCCGGGGAGGAGATCGCCGCGGGCCGTCCTCCACGCCTCCCGGTCGACTCGAACGATATCGGCCTGAAGGGCGCGGAGGACCCGGGCCCACCCCGAGTATCTCGCCAGGGCGTCGTCGGCATGGATGGCGGCGAGGGCGCCGGCGAAGGTCGCCTCGTTCTCCCATGCGATGCCCCGCTGGTGGGCCTGTTCGTGGGCTGCGACTGCAGGGAAACTCAGATCCGGCTGGGATCCGGAGGCGTGTGCCTCGCCGGTGAAGGGCACGTAGATCCCCGCGATGTCGAGGAAGTCCACCATCCACGTCACACCCCGGGTCTTCACGGGACCGTAGGAACGCGCCGCGACGCGACTCATGCCCAGGGCCGGGGCCACCCGCGCCCATCCTACCTCCAGCGCCCTGGAGATCTCCACGGGGTCCACGCGGCCACGGGTTGGCGCTCCGGCGTCCTCGATGCCTCCGTGAACCGCGAGGTACGCTTGGTTGGTCCGGGTGACGGCGAGGCGGAGGAGGTCTACGAGGGCCTCCGTCTCGACCACCGAGTCCGACTGGAGGCCGAGGCGCTCGTCGAGAGGCGCCCGGGCGTAGTGGAATCCCCAGAGGGGGTAGAAGAGCAGAAGCAGGATGCCCACGACACCGGCGAAACGGTTGGCCTCCCGGACGACGGTCGCCACCCGATCGGCCTTCGCATCCTTCCGCAGTCGTGCGGCGACCAGGCACCACCGGACCGCGAACAGCGACGCGAGCCCCACCACGAGCACCACCGCCACCGAGAAGGGGGCCCAGCCGGTGAGGATCGAGAGGGCCCGAGCGACGCGCGGGCCCACCTCCGCGCCGTACACCCGTTCGACGACGCCCGGGTAGCGGGCCAATCCCATGGTTCCCAGGGACACCGCGATGCCGACCCCCAGGAGCGCGAAGCCACGCCAGGCGAGTCGGCGCCCAGGCGGACGTGACGCCGTGGGTGGGGGTTCCATCGCCGTCACGACAGGATAACGTGTTGCAGGTACCCGTCCCTTCCCGAGGTTCCGAGGTCGATGACGTTCTTCCAGCTACCCCAGGCCGTGCAGCAGGACACCACGTCGGCGGCCGCCGATTCCATCAACAACTCCCTCGACAGGATCGGAGAGGGCGTCACCAACACCGGCCGTCTCATTCTCGAGGGCCAGTGGGGGATGGTGTGGGAGCAGACGCTCGCCGGGCTCACCAACCTTTTCATCTCGTCGGTCCCCAACATCATCTCGGCCCTCTTCGTCGGTGCCTTCTTCTACGCACTGTACCGGCTCCTCACCGGGGTGATCCGCGGCGTGCTGAGGAAGAGCCGCGGTGTGGATCGTGGCCTCGAGACCATCGTCATGAAGACGTTCAGGGTGGTGGGGTGGGGATTCATCCTCCTCCTCGTCCTGTCGCAGCTCGGCATCAACCTGTCGGCCCTCATCGCGGGTCTGGGAATCGCCGGCCTCGCAGTCGGGTTCGCCGCGAAGGACTCCCTCGAGAATTTCATTTCCGGCCTCACCATCCTTCTCGACCGACCGTTCAAGGTGGGCGATTGGGTCACCGTGGGGAATTACTTCGGCCGGGTGGCGAACATCACTCTGCGGTCGACTCGACTGGAGACTCCGAACCGTCAGGTCGTCGTCTTCCCCAGCGTCCACATGGTCACCAATGCCGTCATCAACCACTCGGCCCGCGGCGTGCTCCGCGTCGACGTTCCGTTCGGCATCGCGTACAAAGAGCGCATCGAGGACGCACGCGAGGCGGTGCTGGCGCTCCTGGACGACTCGGACGATCGCTTGGCGCCGGACTGGGAACACAAGGTGGTGGCCACCAAGCTCAACGACTCCAGCGTGGACCTCGAACTTCGACTCTTCCTTCGAGACGCCGGCGATCAGATCGCCGTGCGCCTCGAGTACACCGAGAAGATTCGCAACGCGCTCCGGGACGCCGACATCGAGATCCCGTTCCCGCACCTCCAGCTCTTCATCGATGGAGCCGACGCGCCCATCACCATCCGGCACGCCGGCTCGGGTAAGGAGGGCGACGCAGGAGGAGTAGACGACTCGAGAGGGAACGACGCCGAGGCGGGGGAGGGCGGCGACAGCTGACCCGTCAGTTCGTGGCCCGGACGCCTGCGGACAAGGTCCAGCTCCCGTCGCCTCGGGCCACGTCCACGCGCACCTCGCGCTGGCCGTCGTCGAGAACGAGCCCCACGCCGGGATCCAGGAAGACCGAGGCGCCTCCCGGACGACCGGTCCTCGCGATCCGTGCTCCGTCCACGAAGCCGGCAACGCCGTACCGGACGGGGCCGAAGCGTTCGAACAGGAGCACCTCCGCCGTGGCGTGTACGAGTTCGCGCCCGAAGGCGGCACCGTCGATGACGCCGTCGGAGGTCAGGGGATGCCCGCGAAGTAGCGGACGCCGAACCTCGCCGGTGCCCGCCCCCGGCCAGACGAGCTGCGGTGCCGCATCGGTCGCCACCTCGCCACCGGCGAGAACGCTGAGACCGATCCAGGACGCCACGTCTGGGCGCGCCCGCGCACGCACGGACATGCGCGTGAACGGCTCGAGATCACCTCGCCAGTGCTCCAGTCGCCCGTCGGCCTGAACGGCATCGCCGGCGAGAGCCCATGTGGCGCCGACGCGGCCGGCGAACTGGCGCCGCTCGTCCCAACGCTCCATGGCCAGTCCCGTTTCCAGGGCCAACCGCGGCGTCAGCCATTCGCGCAGGGCCAGGGATCGGCGGGTCCGTTCGGCGGAGAAGACCGGTCCTCCCGACGCCCCTCTGAACCGCTCCCGGAGATGATCGACCTCCAGGGTGAGGATGCCCGGCAGGAGACTCGACGGACCGGACAGTGAGACCGACCAGAGCTCCTGTGCGTCCTGCCAGCGCCCCTCTACCCGCCACCGATCTCCGGCCGCGATGAAGGGACCTGCCTCGAGCGCGGTCCCGCCGTCGGTGAGCCCTGCCAGGACCGTCGACGCCGCATCGGTCCACCCTGGCCAACGCGCCCGCTCGTCCACGAAGGCTTCGACGTCGGCGCTTCCGTCGGGCAGGGGCGTGTAGACGACCCGGGCCGCACGAACGGCGGGTACGTCCACCAGTCGACGACGGGCCAGCGCCAGCCGGTCGGGCGTCACCAGGTCTCCCACCTTCAGGCCCGAGCGGTCGGCGAGGGAGTGATACCGGGTGTGGTCGGCTCCTCGGATCTCCAGGAGATCCAGGGTGGGCTCCCCGAGGGCGTTCCAATGCGCCAGGGCGTCGGTGGCGCGGCCATCCAGATGGTAGGAGGTGGCGAGAATCCGATGGGCGAGCCTGGTGCTCGCCGTATCCTGGCCGAGCTGTTCGGACGCGAGGGCACGGGCTCGAGCGTGGTCGCTGGCCCGAAGGGCGTCCATGGCGTCGCGCAGGGCTGCACTGACGGAGGGGCTCTCGTCCCTCGAGGCGTCACCCTCGTCGACGCCCCGGGTCGCGGCTGGAGGAGAGGCCGGGGAGGATTGGTCGCGGCTCGACGGGGTGACGACGAGTGACCAGAGTCCCGACTCGGCCCACAGATCCATCAACGTCGAACGCCGTAGGCGACGGTCGGGCCCGAAATTGGGGTCGTGGATCCACACGAACTCCGGATCGGCCCGAACGAGAACCACGTAGTGCAGGGTGGGATCGCCCTCCAGCAGAAGCATGGACGGAATGCCCTCCGCCAACACGTCGAAGACGGCATCCGGCCGACCGTGGACGACGCGGGTATCGAAGCCGCGATCTCGAATGGCGGCTACGAGGTCGGAGGTCGCGATCCCGCCCTCGTCCACGCGGGCGAGGTCACTGAAATCGTCTCCATAGACATGACGCTCACCCCAGAACCGGAGGAGCATGGAGGCAGCGGCCCCCCCGCACAGGAGGGGCGTCTGCCCCACGAAGGGCACGTGGTCGGGGCCGACCGTCTCATGGTGCGGCGCCGCCGAAAACAGCCACGGCCCTCCGAGAGAAAGAATCCCCCAGAGGGCCGCGAAACCGATGGAGCCGATCAATCGGTGAGGAGGATCAGCACCAGGAGAATGATGATGAGGGTGGTGGATCCGATGACGAAGGTGTCACCTCCCACCATGTCCGCCCTCATCTCTCGAACCCGGTCGGCCAGGTCCGATGCGGACCGGTCGTCCATGGTGCGGACGCGATCTCCGAGTTCGTCGACGTCCATGCCGCGAGAAGCGGCGACGTCGGCGACGCGTTCGTCGGCGAGGAAGTCGGGCACGACTTTGCGGTCCGAGACCGGAGCCTCGTTGACGAGCATCGCGCGGAGCTCGGATTCGGCGGAGGCATCGGTATCGACCTGGGCGATGAGCCCGGTCGGGAAAACGAGTGCAGCCACGATGGCCAACACGGCAGTCATGTATCGCATGAAATCTCCCTTTCGGGGAAACAGTTATCGCTCACCTTACCTGCAACACGCATGCCAGCATAGCCTTACCGTCGTGCCTGCATCCGCTGACGCAGCTCCTCTCGCTGCTTCTGCAGGCGCTCTTCGACGGCTTCCCTGAGGAGCCCCCCGATCTCACCCACGTCCTTCGCCTTCCCGTTCACGTCGACGGTGAATTCCTCCGCTTCGTCCTCATATAGATCGGCGAGCTTCGTACGCGCTTCCTCGGCCTTGCCGAGGGCGAAGATCGCCTTCTGAAGCCAGCGGGATTCACTGCGGATGATCCGGCGGGCTCGGTTCTCCCTTCTCTTCTCAGCGGTTGTTGCCATTCGTGCGGTGCCTCCAATCGAGAATCTCTGCGCTGGGCTGCAAGCGACTACCTGATAATAACATGGGTGGTTTCGACGCTTCTTCGGCGCCGGGTCTCCCGAACGCCTTACGATGCAACGAGGATGCCAGCGCGTGGACGGATCGGAATGGACGCTGGGGCATATCAACCGATACCCGCCCGCGTCGACCATACACCACGGAGGACGGACTCATGCTCGCTCCCGAGCAGCTCGCAGACCTGTACAAGCGCCACAGGAATGATCCTGTGCTGAGCATTTATCTCGATGCCGACCAGCAGGACTTCGCCGAGCGGGGCAAGTGGCGCATCGCGTTGAAGACTGCGGTCGCCGAGCAACGAGAGAAGGTCGTGGACGCCTCCCGCTTCGACCGGGCGTTCGAGCACCTGAGTGCGCCCTTGGACGAGAGCGATGGCTCCTTCCTGTCGGGTCGCGGGTGGGTGGGGTTCGCGACGCCCGACGGGGTGCTCCACTCCGAAAGCCTGCCAGTGCCCATGACGAACCCCGTCCGTTGGGAGGACGGTCTGCTCGTAGCTCCGTACGCCCGCGCACTCAAGCAGGCCCGCCCGGTGGTGGCCGTGGTCATCGACAGTCGAAAGGCCCGGGTGCTCCGGTACCGGATGGGCCTCCTGTCCCAGCGGGACTTCCTCGAAGCCGACACCTTCCTGGGCGATCTCACCGACGTCAACGTCGCCAAGGTCCCGAGCACCCACTCGGGGATCCGCGGCAAGACCGGTACGGACGCGGCTCAGAACTTCCTCGACGTGGAACGCGACCGGCTCGTCGGCAGGGTCGCCGAGGATGTGCGGGAAGAGGTGGGTCGTGACGGGCTGCTGATCCTCGGTGGGGCCGACCGCACGGTGGACGCCCTCGCGCGCGAACTGGGTGACTTCGCCGGAAGCCGACGCCGATTGCTCCACTCGCTGAACTTCGACATGTCCGACGCCGAACTGACCCGAGCCGTGGAGGCGGCCGCCTCCGAGATCTCGGAGGAGATCAACGGACAGCTCCTCGACCGGCTGGTGGGGGATGCCCGATCCGGGGGCGACGCCTGCCTCGGCGAGGCGGACACGGAGCGTGCGCTCGTCGAGGCGAGGGTCGACACGCTGCTTATCGCCGATTCCTTCCGGCAGGCCGATCCCGATCGGGCAGATCACTTCGAGGGGGCGGCCTTCGAGCACGGCGCCCGGGTCGTCGAGGTCTCCAGGGGGCCGGCGAAGCGTTTACAGGGCGAAGGGGGCGGTGTGGGAGCCCTTCTCCGGTACCGAGTCGGTTGAGGGTCACCGACACTCCGGATCGCCAGGCAGGACGGGAACTTTCCGGTTTCGTAGGAGTAATTATGCTCTATCGCCGTATATCGTCGACTCAGGGGCAGGGGGAGGTACGTCATTTCTCCACGAGAAAAGAAGACCAAGAAGTCGCGTAGTGCGCAGGCCCGTTCGCCGGAGATGAAGCGGGTCACAGGAGAGTTGGCGGCCATCGCCGTCGCTCGAGTCAAACAGAAGGGCCGGCTCAAGGTCCGCCAACGAGAGCAGCTGCGCAGGGCGATCGCCCGCGCGGGTGAGACCCTCGGATGGGCCACGAAGGCTCCCTTCAAGAACGATCCCGTAGGCGAGATGAGCAAAGAGGTCGCCAAGCTCGTCCGGAAGGGAGCGCGACGGATGAAGCAGGACATCCGCCAGGAGCTCGAAGAGAAGGGCTCCGAGATCAAGGAGCTCAAGAAGGTCGTGAAGGCGGTGGAGAAGCTCGCCGCCGATCCCGAAGCCTTCCCCACCGAAGTGACCTACCAGCACACCGCTCGTCACGCCTCGCAGGGACTCGTCACCAAGACGGAGACCCTCGAGCTCGAGGACAAGGACGAAGCGAAGAAGGCCGCGAAGAAGATGAAGAAGCGGATCAAGCGCTGGAGTCGGTACCGGGACCAGATGCTCGAAGAGCTCGAGATGGAGCGCGAGTATCTCAAGGCGACCACGAGCAACCTCAAGGAGTTCGTCGACACGTCCCGTCCGGTCCTCGGTGAGGTCCTCGCCACGATGCATTGAGGCCGGCGGGCTCGTTCTACAGCGCGAAAGGTGGATCGCACACCATGAGCAACGGCGGGCCCGGTGAAGACCGGGCCCGCCGTCGTTCGTATGTACGTCGGGCGGCCCGACACGCGACGCTTGACCTCCGCGCGCCGGGTCGGCATTGAGTGAAGGGCCGCCCTGCGCCTCGACATCAGCGAACGCCGGACCCGAGATACGCCGTGAACTGCACCAATTGCGACGCCCCCATGGAGCACCGCGAACTCGAGGGCGTCTACGGGCCGGGCATCGAGATCGACCTCTGTTTCGCGTGTCACGTCCTCTGGTTCGACAAGCGTGAGAGCATCCACCTCACCCCCGGAGGTACGCTCGAGCTCTTCCACGCGCTCCATGAGCATCGGGACGACCCCCGGCACGCCCTCGGGAACCGACTCGACTGCCCGCGATGTGGAGACCGGCTGGCTCTGCGTAAGGACATCGGCAAGGGCGGACGCTTTTCGTACTACGCGTGTCCGTCGGGCCACGGTCGACTGACCCCCTTCTCCGAGTTCCTCAAGGAGAAGCAGTTCGTGCGCCAGCTGAACCCGCTGGAGCAAGAGCGCCTCAAGGCCGAGGTGAAGACGGTGCAGTGTTCCGGATGCGGCGCTCCCGTCGACGTCTCCAAGGGCTTCGCGTGCGCCCACTGCGGCTCGCCACTGTCGGTCCTCGACACCGAGGCCGTGGAGAAGACTCTGAAGGAACTCGTCACCGCCGACGCCGAGCAGCGCGCCGGCGACCCCGACCAGAAGGAACTCCAGGCACGCGCGCTCGCGTCCATGGAAGCGATGCGGACGCGTCCGGAGGACCACTTCGAGCAGTTCACCTCGCGACGTCGTGGCTCCATGAGGTTGTTCGACGGTGGCGACCTGTTGTCCCTTTCCATCGGACTCCTCTTCGGTCGATAAGCCGTGCGCCGGGTTGCGCGGACGCGGGACCCTCGGCTCTCTTCCTTGTGCCCGCCCTAGGTAGCTCGACCGCAGGAGTAGCCGTCATGCCCCGGAATCGCGTACCCCTCCTCACTGGCCTCGCCCTCGCGGTTGCGGTCACACCGTGGGCTCCGGCGCCTGCGGCCGCTCAGGACGAAGCGGAGCGCAGCGTCGTCGCAGTCCTCCGCTTCGACAACAACACGGGAGACACGCAGTACGAGCACCTGGGACGAGCGCTATCGAGCATGATGATCTCCGACCTCTCCGTTCTCGACGAGAAGATTCAACTCGTGGAACGGGACCGGCTCGAGGAACTCACCCAGGAATTGGACTTCCAGCAGTCGGCGTACGTCGACCCGGAGTCTGCCCAGAGTCTGGGGATGATCGTCGGCGCGGAGTACGTCGTGGCGGGCGCCTTCGTCACCGCCGAGCCGGTCATGCGGCTAGATACGCGGATCTCCCGGGTCGAGACGTCGGAGATCGTGACCACGGCCGAGGTCACGGGCGAGCGCGAGACCCTCTTCGACCTGCAGCAGAGATTGGCGGACCAGTTGGTTGAAGGACTGGATCTGGTCCTCACCGAAGAGGAACGCGAACGGCTACGCGCTCAGCAGGAAGCCAACCGCATCGACGACCTGCGCACGTTCGTCGCCTTCTCCCAGGCCCTCTGCCTCATGGACCACGGGGAGTACGCGGAAGGGCTGGAGCGGATGCAGGAGGTTCAGGTGGCGGCTCCCGGCTCGGGGCTCGTCCGGGCGGCGCTGAACACGCTGCAGGACCGGGCCGAGGACGCGGCCAAGGACGCCGTGGTCAACGAGGCCGGCCGTCGACTCGGTGGACTCCTCGGCCGCTCGGCGCCACAGCCTCGGCGGAACGAGCGGGCGTCGGTCTGCTGATTCGGCACCCGCCGACCGGCGGGACGCCTACGTCGCGGGTTCGTAGCTGTGTGAGCGCATGACCGACCCGTCCAGCCGATGGATGACCAGATCGCTGGGCGCGGCCTTCTGGGCGGCCTTCCGTCCCGCCTCCACGGCTTCCTCCTTAGTGGAGAAGCGTTCGACGGGGTCGTCCTTCCCCTTGGCGATCACGTGCCACTCGGAGTCTTTTGCCACCACCTGGAGTTTGGCCCGGCCCTTGGAGTCGCGTCGGAGGTAGTGTAGAGCGGCGGCGATGCCGGCGATCCCTGCGACGCCAGCGGCCGCGAGGCTGGCGACCTTCGCCTTCGAGGCCTTGGACGACCGCAGCTTCTTCTTCGCGGACTTTCCGACGGACTTGGCCTTCTTGTCCACGGCCCTGGCCTTCTTTCCCACCGACTTCTTGGCCTTCTTCCCGACGGACTTGGCCTTCTTGTCCATGGCCTTGGCCTTCTTCTCCACCGACTTCTTGGCCTTCTTCCCGACGGACTTGGCCTTCTTCTCCACGGACTTGGCCTTCTTCTCCACGGCTTTGACGCCCTTCTTCACCCGCTTTTCGATCTTCTTGGAGACCGGCTTCTTCGCCATCGGACATCCCTTTGTTCTGAGTGGGGGGTTCGTTGCTGTCGGTGCTGCCTACCCCACCGCGGCGTGCAAGAACCGTGCGATGGGCTCATGTCTGAAGGTGGGCCGCGGCGCGCGTCGCCACCTCGTCCCCGATGACCAGCGATGCGGTGGCTGCCGGGCTTGGTGCGTTGACCACATGGACCGCACCCGGCGCCTCCACCCACAGAAAGTCGTGGACGAAGTCACCGTTGGGCAGCACCGCTTGCGCGCGGACACCGGCGCTTCCCGGTCGAAGGTCGTCGTCCGAGACCTCCGGCACCAGACGCCGTAGAGCCGCGACGAAGCGTCGCCGATCCACCGACTGGGCCAACTCACGCGCCACCATGTGCGGATGGCGGAACGCGAAGCGCCAGAGACCGGGGAAGGTGCCAGCCTCGGCCAGGTCCCCGAGGTGCACCGTGGCGAGATCGTAGCCTTCCCGCGCGAAGGCGAGTACGGCGTTCGGCCCGGCGTCGATGCCGCCGGTGATTCTCCGTGTGAAGTGGACACCGAGGAAGGGAAAGCCAGGCTCGGGAAGGGGATAGATGAGGTGGCGCACCAGGAACTCCCGCTCCGGCGCCAGTCGGTGGTATTCACCCCGGAAGGGCACGATGCGGCACGGAGGTCGAGAGCCGGCCATGGTCGCGACGCGGTCCGAGTAGAGACCGGCGCAATTGACGATGACCCGGGACTCGAACTCCCCACCCGCTGTGACCACCCGCCACCCATCGCCTTCTCGGACGAGCTCGACGACCTCGGCCCCTGTCACGACGTGGCACCCCGCCGAGGAGATCTCCGCCTCCAATGCCTGACAGACGCCGGCGAAGTCGACGATGCCTTCCTCGGGAACCAGGATCGCTCCGACGCACCGGACGTGGGGTTCGATCTCACGCGCCTCTTCCGGGCCCAGGCGGCGCAGGCCCTGGAGCCCGTTGCGGGTGCCCCGGGTCAACATCTCCTCGAGCCGGGGGAGCTGGTCGTCCGACGTCGCGACCACCAGCTTGCCGCACACCTCGTGGGCAACGCCGTGCTCCTCAGAACGAGATCATCGCGTGGATGCCCGAGCGGGCCAAGCGTGCCTTCTCCGAGCCCGGGTGGTACTGGAGACCTGCGTGGAGCACGCCGCTGTTGTGGGTGCTCTGGTGCTGGGCCACCGAGGCTTCCTTCTCCAGCAGGCGGACCGCTCCCACGCCTGCTTTCAGCAGACTCCTCGCCGTCGCCAGGCCGACGATGCCGCCGCCGATGACGGTCACGTCCGCCGGGGACGACGAAGCCCCCCGGGTCCTTCGACCTCGGGGGGCTTCCGCTGAAGCGCTCATGGTCGCTTCACCTGTTGATGACTCCTCAGCGCGTAACGGCACTCCCACGCTTCAGAGTGGAGCGCAGCGTCTCACTCCGTTCCTGGACTGCTTCGACCATGGCTTCGCGCACCGTCTCGATGTCGAACGACTTGCCTTTGATCTCCACTTCCAGGGGCGGGAGCGTCCCCGTCAGCGCATCCTCGAGCTTGGTACGGTCGTCTTCTGCTTTCGAAAGCGCGAACAAGGCCTTCTGGAGCCACCGCGACTCACTTTCCATGAGCCGACGCTCGTGGGTTCCGAGCTGGGCCTGAACGGTTTCCGCCATCGCTGATATCTCCGAAACATGGTTTTTCCGACGCGACGGCAGTGATACACCGCATCGGGGGGATGGTTCTCCCCTGGCGACTAGCCGCGGACTACGCCCACTCCGGGGTCGAAATGGACGTCGAGCTGCGGGAAGGCGATGGTGATGCCGGCGTCCTTCAGCCCGTGCCATATGGCCTTGTTCAGCTCGGAGCGAATGTGGGGCCCCTTCCACGGGTCGGCGAGCCACACCGACGCCTCCCACACCACCGAGGAGTCGGCGAAGTCCACCAGGTAGATCACCGGATCCTTGCCCTCCTGACGGCCGTCGAGGGATCGGGCCACCGCTTCCAGCACCTTCTCGACCTGGCCCATGTCCGACGAGTACGACACACCTACCCGGGAGCGAATGCGGTACACCCCGTCGGTCAGGGTGAGGTTCTTCACCGTGGATTGCACCAGAGTGGAGTTGGGAATGATGAGTTCCTCGTCGTCGCGGGTGCGAGCCACCGTGGAACGGGCTCCCATGCGGATGATCCGGACCACCGTGCCCTCTACCTCGAGGATGTCCGTCTCCCGGATGGAGCGTTCGCCTAGAAGGATGAGTCCGGAGACGAAGTTCTGGAGGATGTTCTGGAGGGCGAACCCGATGGCCACCGCCACCACGGCACCGGCGGCGAAGACCGTCGCCAGGCTGATGCCCACCGACTGCAGCGCCACACCGAGACCGACGATGATGACGGTGTAGTGCAGGAGGCGGCGGGTGGTGGCCTGGGTCTTCTCTTCCGTGAGGCCGCCCCGGGTCATCACGCGGACGGCCACCCTCTGCACCATCCGTGAGATCCACCACGACACGAGGAGGATCAGTACGAACGTGACCACCGAGGCCCCCGTGACGGTGGTCCCCCCGATCTCGACGATACGGAAGTCGAGCCCCTCGCGGATGATCGATCCGAGCTCTTGTAGGTTCATGGGCGGCTTCGCGAGGGGACAGGTGCTGGCGCATGGCGCGCCCGACGTCCATCCTGAGCCGCGTCCGCCCGGAAGGGCCAGCGTCTCACCACGATGGGAGCGTCGAGGGTGTCATCATCGGACGAGAAGACGGGGTCTCGCAAGAAGAGGCGCCCCGGCGTGAAGATCCGTCCGCGCAAGATCGTGGGGCGCCTGGTCCAGAAGGCGACGAAGAGGCCCGGTGCCCCTCCGGGCACGCTCGTCCACACCGGCGAGCGGAAGATCGAGTCCACGCTCATCCGCCTCAT
The DNA here is from genome assembly GCA_937983085.1 of uncultured Gemmatimonadales bacterium. Taxonomy (GTDB): domain Bacteria; phylum Gemmatimonadota; class Gemmatimonadetes; order Longimicrobiales; family Gaopeijiaceae; genus UBA2589. The sequence continues at coordinate 12 of CALJKZ010000516.1, read as the reverse complement.
CGACTACGACGC
>CALJKZ010000515.1 GCA_937983085.1 uncultured Gemmatimonadales bacterium | reverse complement strand
CCAACCTCGACCGGAGCGTCATCGACCGGGTGCAGAAGGCCTGGGAGGAAGACGCGTTTCCCCTGGCCCGCCGCCTCGCCCGTGAGGAGGGTCTTTTCGTGGGGATGAGCAGCGGAGCCATCGTGTGGGCCGCTATCGAGCTGGCGCGTGAGCTCGGTCCCGGACATCGCATCGCCTGCATCGCCCCCGACTCTGCGTCTCGATACCTCACCACGGAGCTGTTCGGGGACGCCGAGGACGCAGGCTGACCGGCACCCTGCACCCTATCCGCCGACTACGTCAGTCCCAACTCCGCATAGCGCGCCAAACCCCGCGCTGCGTGGCGCCGGAGTTTGGCGTCGGGATCCCTGGTGAGCTTCCTCAACGTCGGGACGGCTCGCGAATCGGCGTAGTCCGTGCCCAGCATGATGGCCGCCATCCTACGCACCCGGATGCTCTCGTCGACCTCGGTCCGCTCGATGAGGTGCGGCACGGCATCCACCGGACACGCCACGTCGTCTTTGCAGTGATCGCAGGCGAGGTCGGCCTTCGGGTCGCGGAGGAGCGGTACCAGGGCAGCCAGCCTCTCCGCGTCCGCCACCTGGTCGAGGACCATGGCGCTCCATTTCCGGACTTGCCAGTCCGCGTGCTGCAGGCCCTCGCGCACCGCTGGAAGCGCGTCTTCACCGAGATCGACGAGGGCCTGGTAGGCGGGAAACCGCGTCTCGGGTACCGTCATCGACTCGATTAACGCGAATGGATCGATGGTGTTCGCCGTCATCGCTTCCACCTCCTCAGCTGCCGTCCTTCCCACGGGATTCGCCTTCGTCCCGCGTTGGGAAATGGACGGGTTGCAGGGCGTTTGCGAAAGGCCGACTGTGGGGAGAGTGCGGTAGGGATGGGAGTTAAAAAACGTCCGGCAACTGGATGGTCGATGGATACTCTGGGTGGGTGGCTGTTGCTGTACCTGATTGGATCACTCCCGGTGTCCTTCTTCCACGCCGCCGGGGTCGCAGGCCGGTTCTTCGACTACCACCCGGTGGTGCTGGGTGGAATCTTCCTGGCCTTGGCGGCTCCGCTCGCTCTGATCGTGACGCGCTCCCCATCCGCCCCGGCATGGAACATCGCTGCACTGTGGGTGGGTGCCCTGTCCACCGCCCTGATCGTCGGCTTCGGAGTCTTCGCCGCCAGCCGTAGCCGGACCGAAGAGGTGGCCTTGGGCGCCGCGGTCATCGTGGCGGGATCCATCAGCTGGGCCGCTGTTTGGACGGTCTACTTCCGGCGCTCAGAGCAGGTGGCCAGAGCCTTTCTGTAGGCGGAGATTTGGGTGGAGGCCCTCAGGACCAACGCTGAAGTGCGACACCTGCCCGGTAGACCGCCGTCAAGCTCATGGCTGGTGGAACGGTTGACCGTGGCCACTTGGAGACCGTGTGGACAAACCGGATAGCGCCCACATCCTTAGCGCCGTCGGCGGCACGCCCCTCGTCGAACTGACGCGTGTCGTCCCGCCAGGGCACGCTCGAGTCGTCGTGAAGATCGAGGCGCACAATCCGACCGGTAGCATGAAGGACCGGATGGCCCTGTCCGTCATCGACGGAGCCGTGGCTTCGGGTCGGTTGCGTGAAGGCGGACGGGTAGTGGAATACACCGGAGGCTCCACCGGCACCTCGCTGGCTTTTGTGTGCGCGGCCCGCGGCTATCCCATCACGGTGGTCTCTTCGGACGCCTTCAGCCGAGAGAAGCGTGACCCCACGCGGGCCCTCGGCGCCGAGGTGGTGGAGATCCAGAGGGACGACGACGACACCACGGAAGAGGTCACCCCGCAGAGT
>CALJKZ010000514.1 GCA_937983085.1 uncultured Gemmatimonadales bacterium | reverse complement strand
CGGCCCCCAGCGTCCACGGGCGGAGTGAGCGCCGAGTCCTACGATCTCCTCGCCGTGCACGGCCCGCAACCGTCGGGGAAGGACTGCGAGGAGGAGCCGGATCCACCGCGGAGCCCCGTTCACGCTCCGGCGTCTCCCAGGCGTTCTCTCGCTACGTCGACCAACTCGGCCAGGCGTCCCGCCTCCTCCGCCAGTCGCCGACGTCCCCCGGCCGTGATGGAGTAGTACTGCTTGCGCCGGCTTTCGCCCTCCGGTCGTGCATCGCCGGTGAGGGGCGTGGCGAGGCCCTCTTCGACCAACTCGTCCAGGGCGCGGTACAGCGTCGCCGGCCAGAGCCGGAGCTCGCCGTCCGTTCGAGCCAGCACGTCGTCGGCGATGGCCGACCCGTGGAGATCCTGGTCGGCCAGGGCCAGGAGAATGTGGAACCAGTTGCGGCGAAGCATGGGTCGTCCTCCCTCATTTTATCACAAATATGATTATAGCATTTGTGATTATATGCGGCTCCGGCGGCAGTCGCGCAAGGGCGTCCCCCTCGCACGTTGTCCTGTCGCCGTCGTGTCGCCCGGTTCTCCGACCCCCAAACGTCCCCGGACCGCGCCGGTCCTCCGGCCTATCCTTCTTCCAGTTGCGCGGGTTCTTCGGCCGACTCCAGCGCAGGCCGGGCCTTTCGGGCCAAGGCGAGGCTCCCTCCGGCCGCGGCGGCACCCATCCCCACGAGGATGACCAGGTTGCCGATGGCATCGGCGGTGGACCACGCGGACCAGGCGTTGAGGGAGAGCAAACCGAAGAGCGCGAGTCCACCGACGGCTCCCAGCGCCGAGACCCGGGGAATGGAGAGTTCCTCGAAGGTCCGGTTCCGGGACGTCAGGGCCAGTCCTCCGGAGAAGACCACCCCCACCGGAAACGCCCACGCCGCGGCCCGGAAGCCCATGAAGATCATCTCGACGACTTCGGCCCCGGTCATGGGACCGGGCAGCAGCCAGGCCACCCCGGCGGCGACGGCCGACACCACGGCCACCACCGCACTGAAGGTCAGGCCGGTCCCGACGATGCCCCGGAGAAGCCTCAACCAACGCGGCATGGATGCCTTTCTCCTGCGTTCAATGCACAGCTACTTTGTGTCACAAAGTGACAACCGGAGCCGCACGCCGTCAAGGAAGTCCGAAGTGCTCCATGATGGCCGCCGCGTACTTGATGCCCTGGAGGTACTTGTCCACGTGGATGTTCTCGTCGGGGGCGTGGAGGTTGGCGCCGGGATTGGCGAATCCGGTGAGGACGCACGGAATCCACACGTGGCGGAGGATGGCGCCTTCGGCAGAGACGCCGTTGACCACGGGTAGCTCCCCATAGACCTCCGTGGCCGCGGCGATGATGGCCTGACTGATGTCCTCCTTCACCGAGATCTTGTAGGGCGGCTCGGCGCCGTCGAAGGCCTGCACCTCGATGTGCCCGAAGCCGTGCTTCCTCAGGTGGTCCTTCAGCTTCCGGATGGCATCGGCGGGCTGGATGTTCGGAATGAGCCGAAAATCCATCCGCACCCGTGCCTCGTTGGGGATGATGGTCTTCCGTCCCGGACCGGTGTACCCGGCGATCATCCCCTGGATGTTCGCCGTGGGCTCGTACGTCCGCGCCCGGATGGCATCCACCCCGTCCCGTCCCAGGGCGAACTCGCTGATCCCCCACTCCTCCTTCAGCGCTCCCAGATCCACCCGCGCCGCCTTGTCGGCGAGCTGCTCCTCGTCGTCGGGGCCGAGCTGCCAGATGCCCTCCTCCCATCCCTCGATGAGGATCCGACGATTACGGTCGAGGATGGTGTTCAGAGCCCAGATGAGCTCCCACACCGGAGACTCCACGAGGGGAAAGTTCAGCGAATGGACGTCCGTCTTCGCGCCTCGGGCGATGAGTTCGACGAAGAGGACCGACTTGAGGCCCAGGGAGACGTCGGGCACCTCGGTCCCCGTCTCCATGGAGCCGTCCAGGCAGTGCATCCCGTCGGCCTCCAGCATCTCGGCGTTGGCCTCGGCCCAGGCCGCGAGGTTGGGAGACCCGATCTCCTCCTCGCCCTCGATGAGGAACTTGAGGTTCACCGGGACGTCGCCGCGCACCTCGAGGAACGCCTTCGCCGCCTTGTTGAAGGCGAGGACTCCGGACTTGTTGTCGGTGGAGCCCCGTCCGTAGAGGACGCCGTCGACGATCTCCGCCGACCACGGTCCGCCGTGGGTCCATTCGTCGAGCGGCTCGGGCGGCTGCACGTCGTAGTGGGAGTAGCAGAGGATCGTCTTGTCGGCCGACGCCGACTCCAGGTGGCCGAACACCACCGGCGGTCCCTCCTCCAGTTCGTACAGACGCGCCGGGAGCCCGTCGTCGTGCATCATGCCGCGCACGAGCTCGGCACACTCCCGCAGACCCACGTCCTGCGCGGAGATGGACGGCTGCCGTACGAGGCGCTGAAGGTCGCGCACGCACTCGTCGGCGTGGGCGTCGATCCAGTCGTAGATGGGCTGCATGCTCACGATGACGTCTGCTCCTGGACGAGGTCCCAGGCACTCAACCGTCGACCGGAGAGGTGCATGGGGCGGGTGGCGAGAAAGGAGAACGCCGGAGAGAGGACGGCGGGATCGACCCACCGGTCTCTCAGCTCGGGCGGATACGTGGTCTCCGACATGGGGGTTCGCATGTACATGCCCGGTGTGACGGTCACCGACATGATGCCGTGGGCCTGACCCTCCAGGGCGAGACACTTGGAGAACCCTTCGAGGGCGTGCTTCGCCGAACAGTAGGCGGTCTCGTCGGCGAACCCCTCGATGCCCGAGCGCGACGAGACGAAGACCAGGGTTCCACCCCGCTCCTTCATCCCCGGCCAGAGGGCGCGAGTCAATTGGAAGGCGGCTTGGATGCCCACGTTCAGCGTGGCCTGGAACGTCTCGAGCGTGACGACGTCGATGGACTCCATGCGGAGGATGGCAGCGTTGTGGATGAGCGTGTCCACCGCCACGTCCGTCATGACATCCTCGATGGCCCGCGCCGTCTCTTCGGCGCTGGACAGGTCGACCACGGCCGTCGTCGACCCGGGACACGCCTCCGCGATGTGGGCCAACCCGTCGGCGTCGCGGTCGAGGAGGATCAGTCGCGCGCCGACGTCCGCCAGATGCCGCGCGATGGCGGCGCCGAGTCCCTTGGCTGCTCCGGTGACGACGATGTTCTGCCCGGCTGGATCAGCCACGGAGCGTCTCGTCGGGTCTCACCCACCGCCGTTCGGCCGCCGACATCTTCACGGCGTCCAGGACCTGCTGGTTCTTCAAGCCGTCGACGAACGTGGCGCCGCGCGCCGGCTTCCGGCCTTCGGCGATGGCCGCCGCCAGCTCCTGCATGAGCGCCACCACCGACACGTTCCAGATGCCTGAGTTCACGCCGGGAAGACGGGCGTTGGGGTCGGCGACGGTGATCTCCTCGATGTCCCCACCCGAAGGAGCGAAGTAGAGTCGTTCGTCGTCGTTGGAGAGGGTCAGCGTCCCCTCCGACCCGAAGATCCGCGTGTGGTTGCCCATGGTGTGGGAGGCGACGCCGGACATGAGGACCTGCGCCACGGCCCCCGACTCCATCTCGAGCGTGAGGTAGGCGAGATCGTCGGCGGTGGCCGTCCACGTCTCTCCCGTGTCACGGTCCAGGCGGTCCGGGACCATCGTCCGGGCCGCCCCGCTCACCCAGGCCACCTCGCCGAGCCACCAGCGGAGGAGGTCCACCTGATGACTCCCATTGGCGCCCAGGCGTCCTCCCCCCTTCTCCGCCAGACTCCACCAGTCACCCTTGGGACGACTGGCCGGATCGGTCCACGTCGTTCCGACGTTGGTGATATCCACGTGGCGGATCTCACCGAGTGCCCCCTCCTCGATGAGCTCGGCGATGCGCATGCGGTTCGGATTGAAGCGGAGTTCGTGGTCGATCATGTGGACCCGGCCCGCCGCCTCGGCGGCCTCCAGCATCCGGGCCGCCTGCCCCGCATTCATGGCGGTGGGCTTCTCGCACAGGACGTGGGCGCCGCCCTCGATGGCCGCCAACGTCTGGGGCTCGTGGAGATCCGTGGGCGTGGCGATGCACACCAGGTCGAAGGCGTGGTCCGAAAGCATTGCCTCCCAGTCGTCGTAGACGTGGGGCACGTCGAACGCCTCCGCCGCGCTCCGGGCGCTCTCCAGCCGGGCCGACGCGATGGCCACCACGTCGGCGCCCGGAGTGTGGCGGAGTGCCGGGAGGTAGGCCGCCTTCGCGAAGCTCGCCCCGATGATGCCGACTCTCATGGGCAGCCGGTCCGACACATGGATCTCCTCATGTCCGCTCTCTGAGACGGGGGTCCAGGAAGTCCCGGAGCCAGTCTCCGAGGATGTTGAAGCTCAGCACCGTGAGCATGATGGCGACGCCGGGGAAGACGGCCAGCCACCACGTGTTGGCCACCAGCGTATCCCGACTCTCGGCCAGCATGCTCCCCCACGTCGGCACCGACGGAGGAACGCCCAGACCGAGGAACGACAGCGCCGCCTCCGACAGGATGACGCTGGCCACGTTGAAGGACGCGATGACCGTAAGGGGCGCCAGGATGTTGGGCAGGATGGTGCGGAAGATGATGGAGGGCGTGCTGTCGCCCAGGGCGCGGGCGGCCTCCACGAACTCCTTCTCCCGCAGCGACAGGGTGTCGGCCCGCACGATGCGGGCGTACGTGACCCACTGGCCGATGCCCAGGACCAGTACCAGGTTCCACACCCCAGACCCCAACACCACCAGGAACATGATGGCGAGGAGAATGAACGGGAACGCGAGCTGGATGTCGCCCAGGCGCATGACGACGTCGTCGACCCACCCACCGAAGTAGCCCGCCAGAAGCCCCGCCACGATCCCGATGGTGCCACCGACCGAGATGGCGGCGATCCCAACCGTCAGCGAGATCCGCGCTCCGTAGAGGAGGCGCGTCAGGACATCCCTTCCCAGAGCGTCGGACCCGAGCCAGAACACGCCGCCGTCGGGCCCCGCCGCCATCGGCTCCGCCAAGCGTAGCACCAGGTTCTGCCGATTGGGGTCGAAGGGCGCGAGGAGGGGGCCGAACACGGCGGCGAGGGCGGTGAGGCCGAGAAAGATCACGGCGAACACCGGCCAGCGCGCGTCGACCATCACCCGCGCCGCACGTCGCACCTCTCTCCGAAAGCCCGACTCCCGGGGCGCTACGAGCAACGCGTCGGCCGGACGGCTCATCCCCGCCCCCCCGCCAGGCGCATGCGCGGGTCGAGCCTCACGTAGAGGAGATCCACGACGAGGTTGAGGACGATGAAGATCCCAGCCAGAAGCACGACGCCGGCCTGAACCAACGGGATGTCGCGCTGGTTGATGGCGGCGAAGAGGAGACGCCCGATGCCCGGGTAGCTGAAGACCGTCTCCACGACGACGACGCCGCCCAGGAGGAATCCGAACTCGAGGCCGATGACCGTCACCACCGGAAGCCAGGCGTTCCGGAGGGCGTGGTGGAAGAGGACCCGTTTCTCGGGAAGCCCCTTGGACCGGGCAGTGCGGACGTAGTCCTCCTCCAGGACTTCCAGGAGGGAGGAGCGGACGAGTCGCGTGTTCCGGGCCAGGGAGTACGTACCCACGGCCAGACCCGGCAGGACCAGGTGGTACAGCGTGCGTGGCAGATTCCCGAATGCACCCGCCACGTCACCCGCCAGGAGGGGCGTCAGGAACGGGACGTGGCCGGAGATGGGGAACCATCGGAGGTACAGGCCGAACACCAGGATCATCATGATGCCCAGCCAGAAGTTGGGGATGGACTGGCCGAGCATGGCGAAGGTCGTCACCGAGCCGTCCCACGAGGTGCCCCGGTTGATGGCCGCCAGGACCCCCAAGGGGATGGCCAGCGACAACGCCATGAGCATGGAGAAGAGGGTGAGCTCGATGGTGGCGGGGAGGGCCTCGAGGACGATGGCCATGGCCGGCTGGCGGTACGACAGGGACTGACCGAAGTCGCCTCGGACGAGGTCGCCCACGAAGCTCAGGTACTGGACGTGGAGGGGACGGTCGAAGCCGAGAGCCCGCCGGGCGGCCTCGATCTCTTCCAGCGACGCGCGCTCGCTCACGAAGAGGTACGTGGGATCCCCGCCGATCTGGAGGGCGAGGAAGCTCACCAGCGTCACGCCGATGACGACGATGATGCTCTGCGTCAGCCTCCGGAGTACGTACGCGCCCATGGGTCAGGCGCTGCCGTCAGCCAGCACGGTCGGTCACGAGCGAAGCCGGGCATCGAAGACGTAGACGCGCTCGTCACGACGAGCCTCCCAGTCGATGCGGTTGGACACGCCGTAGAAGTCGGGCTGGAAGTACAGATGGAGCCACGGCCCATCGTCATAGAAGACCTGAAGCATCTCGTCGATGATGGGCCGACGCTCCTCGGCGGTCTCCCCCTCCGACAGCTCCGCCCACCGGCTGAACCAGCGCGGATCGTCCCAATGCGTGTAGTTGGTGCCCGACTGGACATCGGCGAGGTCGGTCATGTCGTAGATGGGGCTCCACAGCCCTCCCCCCGACCCGAGGAAGAAGAGGGGTCCCATGCTCCGCTCCCGAAGCAGGGGCGTATACACGGACGCCCATTCGAGAAGCTCGAGCTCCACATCCAGGCCGACGTCTTCCAGGTACTGCGTGATGGCGAGGATGACGTTCACGTCGTTGACGTAACGGCCTCGCCCGGCCTGGA